>NZ_CAAAFR010000047.1:0-60177 GCF_900634745.1 Protofrankia symbiont of Coriaria ruscifolia | reverse complement strand
GCCACGATGCCGGCCGTGGCGCCAGCCACGATGCCGGCCGTGGCGCCAGCCACGATGCAAGCCGCACGGCCGGGTCCATCGCCGGGCAGCGCGGCGGGATCGCGGACGGGATCGTCGTCACGCCGTCGCACAACCCCCCGGCGGACGGGGGGTTCAAGTACAACCCGCCGAACGGCGGGCCGGCCGACACGAACATCACCTCCTGGATCCAGGACCGTGCGAACGCCCTGCTCACCGATGGGTTGCGCGGCGTCCAACGGGTTTCCCTCGAGCGGGCCCGGGCCGCGGCGACCGTGCACGACTACGTGTCGGCCTACGTCGACGACCTGCCGTCCGTGGTCGATCTCGACGCCATCCGCGGCGCGGGGGTCCGGATCGGCGTCGACCCCCTGGGCGGGGCGAGCCTGGTCTACTGGCAGGCCATTGCCGAGCGGTACAAACTCGACCTGACCGTGGTCAACGCCACGGTCGACCCACGGTTCGGTTTCATGACCGTCGACTGGGACGGCAAGATCCGGATGGATCCCTCGTCGCCGCACGCAATGGCTTCGCTGCTCCGGCTGAAGGACTCCTTCGACGTGGCGCTGGCCAACGACGCCGACGCCGACCGGCACGGCATCGTGACCCCCGCAGCCGGCCTGCTCAACCCGAACCACTACCTGTCCGCGTCCATCGCCTACCTGTTCGCGCACCGCGTCGACTGGCCCGGTGCGGCCGCGATCGGAAAGACCCTGGTCAGCTCCAGCATGATCGACCGGGTCGCGGCCGGGCTCGGACGCACCCTCGTCGAGGTTCCGGTCGGCTTCAAGTGGTTCGTGGACGGGCTGATCGACGGCTCCCTCGGTTTCGGCGGCGAGGAAAGCGCCGGGGCGTCGTTCCTGCGCCGCGACGGCCGGGTCTGGACCACCGACAAGGACGGCCTGATCCCCTGCCTGCTCGCCGCGGAGATGACCGCCGTCACCGGGCGGGATCCGGGACGGCTGTATGAGGAGCTGACCGGCCGGTTCGGCTCGCCTGTCTACCGCAGGGTCGATGCGGCGGCCTCCCCCGCCCAGAAGGAGATCCTGAAGTCGCTCACCCCAGCGGACCTCGGCGCCGGCACGATTGCCGGCGAACCGGTGAGCGCCGCGCTGTCCCACGCCCCGGGCAACGGGGCGGCGATCGGCGGGGTGAAGGTCGTCACCGAGAACGCCTGGTTCGCCGCCCGCCCGTCCGGCACCGAGGACGTCTACAAGATCTACGCGGAGAGCTTCCGCGGACCTGAGCATCTCGAAGCGGTCCTTGCCGAGGCCCAGTCGGTCGTGGACGCCGCGCTGCGACGCTGAAGGTCCGTCGTCCCCCCTCCTCTTTCTCAGGCGTCTTTTTACTCAGGCGTCTTTCCAGGCGTCCACGACCGGGTCGGGCAAGGGGGGTCGCCGAGCGCTACGGGAGCCGCCGGTCAGGGCAGGGGCGGGTGGAGGATGCCGCCGAGCTCTACGACGTCGGTGCGGCCGGTACGGCGTGCGCCCGGGTGCGGCGGCGGTGGCGTACCCGCCGGAGGATACGGTAGCCCCCGAAACCGGCCCCGGCCAGCAGCAGGATCAGGACAGCCGGCCCGACCAGCCCGACGATTACGGCCACGCCACCGGTGAAACGATCCCAGGAAAGCCGCAGTGCCCCGGCAAGACCATCGTCGTCGCCGTCAGGATCCGGCCTGGTCGCGGACGTCCCCTGCTCGCTGATCCGCACCGTGAGGGTCGCCAGGTCGCTGGAGTCGGCCAGCACCTGACGCCGCCCTTCGAGCTGTTCGATCTGCACCTGCACGTTGTCGATCTGCTGCTGTACGGCGAGGATCTCCCCGATCGATCCGGCCTTGCCCAGCAGGGCCACGTAGGTGTCGCGCGAACTGCCCAGCGCCTTCAGCCGGGACTGCAGGTCCACATATACGCCGGTCACATCCTGTGAGGAGACGGTCGAGGCACGAACTTCGCCGATCCTCCCCACCTGGCCGCGCAGTTCGTCGAACGATCCGGTCGGCACCCGCAGGGTGACGTTCGCGTGCTGGTCGTCATCGTCGGAGGTGGACGGGGTACCGCTGCTGTCCAGCGAGGCAAGATAGCCGCCCAGTCCCTTCGCCGCCGTCGAGACGGCGGCGACCGCCGCGTCGACGCCTCCAGGCCGCACCTCCAGAGACATCGAGCCGGTGCGCACGATCCGCGGTTCGGCTCCGGCCGGCCGGGCCGGGTCGACCGCCTTCCCTGTCTGCGCAGATCCGGGTCCGGATCCGGATTCATCGCCGGACAGCGGGGCCACCGGTACCGCCGGCGCCGCTGGCGCAACCGCCCGTAAGTCGGCCGGACGCTGCCCGTCACTGCCCACCCCGGATGACCCTGTCTCCGGTTGCGGCGCACCGGCGGCCGGGAGGGTAATGCTCGACGACGGCTCGGCCGTCTCCAACGCACTGCCGAGTGCGGCTATGCCACCGACAACGGCCACGATCCCGACAACGATCGCCACACCGATCACGCGCCGCCTGGACGTGGTGCGTGCGGAGACGGCTCCCACCGCTCCCGCAGCCACGTCACCGCCGCGCCGACCCGTGCCGGGCGCCGGTGTCGGTGCCGACTCCGCCGCCGCTGCCGCCAGCGCTGGTGGCGGCGCCAGCGGCGGGACGGTGCCGGGATCCTGGACGTCCGAACCTGTTCTGACCATCACGGTGGCCACCCTTCCGTCAGCTGTCAGCTCTCGGAAGGTTGGACGCCCCGTCAGGCGCTTCGGTTCACCCTAATTTCCCGATCATGACCGGATACGCGGACGCGGTCAGCGTTGCCCCTTGCGCCCCATGTTCAGAGCCAGCCGGTAGAGCTCGGGAACCCGGAACCGTTCGGGCTGCTCGGGTGTCCCCATGCTGACCCCGAGCAACCCGACCTCCTGGGCGAGCCGACGAATGTCCTCAGGAGCCCGGATGTCGGAGGCTGCGAACGGGGTCAACGGAAGCGAACGGAGTTCGTCCAGCAGCGATTTCAGTTCGGGAAACTCCTCCTGAAGGGATATGAGAGCCTGCTCGCTGACGTCGCCAAGCGAATCAATCATCGCTTTCGGCCGTATGACGCTCCGCGAGTGGCCGGTCTGGATGTTCAGTGTCCGCTCGCGGTCCCTGGCCAGTCCCAGGAGCTGCAGCAGGGCACGTGGGGAATGATCGTCGTTGGCGTCCGCGAGACGCTTCCACACCCAGTTCCAGGTGAATGCGGTCTTGCTACCGGCTACCCGTTCACCGGCGAGCAGCCGCCATGCCGTCCGGGTCAGATCTTCGGACCACACCTCGACAGCGACGTCCAGCAACGGAAGATGATCATTGGTCACCGTTGCGTCCAGCAACAGGCGGAATGCCGGTGCCCGTACGGCTCGTTTGACCCCGACCTTGAGATATTCAGTCGGATCCGCCCAGGACAGCCGGACCTCGCGGCCGAAGAAGTGACTCTTGTTCGGAATGTTGACAGCCCGGTACAGATCCTCACGGAGCAGGATCTTGTACCGGAGGTTTACCAGGCCGTCACCGCGAGTGTTGACGAGTTCGAGAAGGCCGGTTATGGCCTCGGCACGCCGGAACAGCGCCGCCGGTGTACCCCCGAAGCCCGAATCCAGCCCATCGAACAGCAGCAGTGTTCCCGGTCGCGCCGCCTCGTCCAGCGCCCGGATCCATTCCCAGCTCCGCGGTCCGACATCAGGCGCGGCAAGCAGAGCGCGTAGATCCTCGACAAGAGACGAGCCGGTCTGCGGCGAACCGGGCCGCAGAAGACCGAGTGTCGGCGCCCAGGCAGGGGGCTGGACATCCGGCGTCGCCTTCGCGACGGCAAGGGCGGTCAGTGCCTGCCAGACCGCCCGCCACTCAAGGCCGAGTTCGGCCCGGACGGAGTCGAGGAGGGCGAACTCGTCGACGCCGGGGAGCCAGGCGGCACCCAGACCACTGGGTGCGACCACGGTGACATTGGATGTGTCCGGGGCGGACAGTTTTCGAAAAATCATCGTCTTCCCGGTCCCCTTGCGTCCGATGACGAGGGGAATATCGGGGGACAACGCCCGGCCGGTGGCGCTGGTCCGGAGAAAGAAGATCCTCAGTTCCTCGTCGTCCTCCTGCTCGGCGACTACCGTCGAGAAGGAGAGTTCGTCCAGCGCCAGCTCTTTCTCCGATTTCGGCTCTGAAAACGCGATGGAAACAGTGTCCCGACCGCTGGAACGACCACTGAAAAAGACGTCCGGCAACGGGGATACATTACTGGGGAGATATCCGGAAATCCACTCGGCAAGAGGCTCGTAGGGTCGGGAAAGATCCGCTGATTCAACGACCGAATCGCTGGTCGCCACAGCCTCATTGTATACGATGAAGTTGGTTATATCCGCTATCTTCGCATCGTCGAAGGCGCTCGCTCCGGTCGGGAGAACAGAGCCGTCCACCCACGAGTTGATCTGTTCGAGCGCGCGCTCCTCATAGCGTTCGATCGATTCTTGGTCACCTGATGGAACAGGTGAGACGAGAAACGAGGGGGCCGGGGTCAGATGGCTTCCCCCGGCACTTCTCTCCGTACTTGCGTGCAACAGCGCACGGACAAGTGCGCGAGTTCCCCGGAACGACTGCGGGTGCGGGAAAAAAGCGACAACGGCAAGATCTGCCAGGTCGAAGAGGAGCGGCGCGGACAGCGGGCTTATGCCCGTACGCGCATCGAGTAGTATGACGTCGAAAGAAAGGCGCAGGGATCGAATCCTGGACATCAGAGCGCGTAGCGGATTGAAGTCTTCCCGGTAGTATGCGGCCGGATCTATCTGGGCGAGCTGGCGGGCGTAGTTCGGGGTCGGCAGGCCGGCTGGCAGCAGGTAGAGCTCTGCGTCCCGGTCGACCCGGACCAGATGCTCGGTGATATCCGGCTCCGCACCGAGATCGATATTTACGAGGAGGGGGACGACCCCCTGCCCGTCGGTCAGCGCCTCCTCGACGCCGAAGAGTGCGGCCAGACCGGGTGCTTCGAGATCCATGTCGACGCACAGCACCCGGTGTTCACGCGCGAGAATCCGAGCGGCATAGGCCAATGCGGTAGATCTTCCAACTCCACCGCGGAGGGAATAGAAGGTCACGACGACAGGCGGGTCGAGACTCGCCTCGACATCAGCGGGGAAGCGTACTTCTACTCTTTCCCCGACAGCCCCACGCGCAAGTGACTCCGGCCACAGTGGAACGACGTCCATGTTCTGATCAAGAACAAGCACCTCATCCACACCTTCTTCGGGTGTCCTGAAGACTGCCAGAGCGATGTGCTCGTCGATACCGGCAGGGACGATCCTCCGCCGCTCGGCATCGGAAAGCCCAGCGAGCTCCTGGCTTACGACCAGCACTCTCCATCCCCCAAAAGGATCAGCCCTGATCCGGACATCAGCGGATCCGATGCCGGCGCGATCCAACGCCTCGGTCAACCGGTGCCGCAGGTCCGACTCGGTGAGCACCGGAACCTCCTGGTCGTTTGTTCGAGGTCCGACGACGGAGCCGGTCACCGGTCTCTCCTCGCTGACACTCTTCGTAGCCGCGTAGTCAATCGTCCAGCCAGATCGACCGCTGCCCGGAACTGCTCGCGATGATGCTCCGTCCCTTCATACTCGTATCTCATACCCACGGTGCGCTGTTCGTAGTGTGTGCGGATGTCGACGCTGAAGTCGGAACGGCGAAATCCAGCGAGATCCAACAACAGGGCCAGGTCATGACCCGCACCGCTGCCGGTCGGAGGTGTACCACCCCGGGCGGCGATGAGCGCTTTTGCAAGGCACTCAACGGTGTACCAGGCCATGTAGGCCGCGGCCAGTGACCGCTCCGCCTGATGGAGAACCTCCGCATCGCGGCTGCGTTCGGATGCGACCGACTGCCATTCCAGCGGCGTCATCACGGACACAGCGGCTCCAAGGATCAGGGAGCGGGCACAACAGGCCATCATCGTACACTTCGGTGACGGACGGCATCATGATGGAACCCTCCGTCACCTTGACTGGCCCGAACCCTGGTCGGCCGGGAGCGCGTGACCATGATTCTTTTTCGCGCGCTCGGGGACCCCGCGGAATCTAGCCGGAGGGCAGGATGCGTTCGATGAATGCCTGGAGCTGCTCGACGTTGCGGCATTCGACCATCTCGTCGACCAGGTCGGCGTAGGCGTGGGTGGCCGAGTCGCCCGAACCCCAGTAGGTACGCGGTTCGGGGTTCAGCCAGTAGGTGTGCCGGGCCTGCGCGCACAGCTTCCCGAACACCGGCGCGGCGGTCGCACGATAGTTGTTGCGGGCATCTCCGAGCACGAGCAGGGAGGTCTTCGGGCCGACCGCATCCGGATACCTGTCCGCGAACACGTCGAAGGCATGGCCGTAGTCGCTGTGCCCGTCGAACCACACCAGATCCGCCCCGGCCGCGATACGCGCCATCATGTCGCCGAGGTCGGACCCTCGCAGGAAGCGGGTGATCTCGTCGGTGGTGTCGATGAACGCGAACGCCCGGACCCGGGAGAACTGCTCCCGTAGCGCATGCGTCAGCAACAGTGTGAAGTGCGCGAACGACGCCACCGATCCGGAGACGTCGCACAGGACGACGAGCTCGGGTTTGTGCGGCTTGTGCGGCCGGTGGTGGGTTTCCAGCGGCACACCACCGGTAGCCAGCGAGGAGCGCACCGTCCGGCGGAAGTCCAGCCGACCCGACCGCCCGAGACGACGACGCGCGGTCAGCCTGGTCGCGAGCCTGCGGGCAAGCGGGTGGACCCGGCGGCGCATCTCGACCAGATCCCGCTGGGACGCGCGAAGAAAGTCGACCTGGTCGACCAGGGGCTTGACCGCGGTCTTCGCGACTGCGTCGACTCCGCGTTCCTCGGCGAGCCTGCGGCGTACCTCGGTGGCGACCATCTCCTCGAAGGAACGGATCCGTTCCGCGATCGTCTGCCGGGCTACCCGCTCGGCAAGGCCGCCGGTTTCCTGCTCCCCGAGCATCGCGCTCAGCAGATTGGCGACAAGGGTGTCCGGTGACAGCGCCCGCAGGACCCGGTAGGCAAACCAGGAAAGCTTGCCGGGAGCAGCCGGCGACGACCCGAATCCGGTCACGGCATCGCGGGCGAGGCGACGCAGCTCCTCATCGTCCCCGCGGAGCAGGACATCCAACAGCTGCCTGCGCAGAACCTGGCGCAACAGTTCAAGATCGTGCTCGCCATCAGCGGCATTGCCCGGACTGCGCGAGTCCTCCGGCGTCCCCGACACGTCGTCCTCGGTGATGGGGAAACCGTCGACGGACAACCCGTCACCGATCCACGACGGGAAGTAGAGATCGAACAGTGTGTCGAAGATCGCCCGGTAGGTCGGGCGCTTGCACATCGTCGCCGCGAACCCGGCGCGTAGCGCGTCGCGATCGAGCAGCCCGACCGCCCCGAGCGCGCGGACGGCGTCCACGGTCTCGGCGCTGCTCACCGGTACCCCTGCCTGTCGCAGCGCGGTGGTGAACACGACCGTACGGTCCAGCAGACTCATCCCGGGCATCCCATCGGGTCACGTCACGCAATGCCACGTCATGTCATGTCATGTCAATTCGAGCCGAGCTTGAGCTGGCCGATCGCCCGCGCCTGATCACTCGCGTGCTTGAGAACGACCCCCAGGGTGGACGACACCGCCTCCTCGTCGAAGGTGTCGATTCCCAGCGCCAGGACGGTCTGCGCCCAGTCGATCGTCTCCGCGATCGACGGGACCTTTTTCAGCTCCATCGCGCGCAGGGCCCGGATGGTGCCGATGATCGCCTCGGCGAGCTGCTCGGGCAGCTCCGGAACACAGGCGAGGACGATCTCCTTCTCCCGCACCGGGGACGGATAGCCCAGGTGCAGGTACAGGCAGCGGCGCTTGAGCGCCTCGGACAGCTCCCGAGTCGCGTTGCTGGTCAGCACCACGAACGGACGCCGGCGGGCCACGATCGTGCCCAGTTCGGGGATGGTCACCTGGAAGTCGGAGAGCACCTCCAACAGGAGGCCCTCGACCTCGACGTCGGCCTTGTCGGTCTCGTCGATCAGCAGCACGGTCGGGTCGGCCCGCCGGATCGCGGTCAGCAACGGCCGGGACAACAGGAACTCTTCGCTGAAGATGTCATCGTGTGTTTCGTCCCATGCCTCGTCGCTGCGACCGGCCTGGATGCGAAGAAGCTGCTTTTTGTAGTTCCATTCATAGAGCGCCCGGGCCTCGTCCAGCCCCTCGTAGCACTGCAGACGGATCAGTTCGGCGTCGGTCGCGGACGCGAGGGCCTTGGCGAGCTCGGTCTTGCCCACGCCGGCCGGTCCTTCGACCAGCAACGGCTTACGAAGCCGGTCCGCGAGGAAAACCGTCGTCGCTATGGCGTGGTCAGGCAGGTAACCGGCCGCCCGCAGCCGGTCGTGGACGTCCGCCACATCGGTAAAGGCGTGCTCCTGTAGCGGCATATACACCTCTTGTGTGATTCAAGCCCCCATCCATAGTGCCAGCGATGGGCTGCCCGGCGCGACCTCACGGCTCCTGCTTACCGCAGTACACGTTCGGGTCCACACTCTCATGAGCGGAGGGTGCCCGGAAGCCGGCAAAACCGGTGATCTGGTAACGGGGGCCTCCCGGTCCTCCCGGCTCGGCTTCCAGATCCGGGCGCGAAAGAAACATCATCGCGCCGCCTTCGGCCCTCCAATGACCCGGGGACCTGGGTCTCCGGCAGCGCGAAAGAAACATCATCGCGCTACCTCCGGGCCGACGGGGCAGTACGTACACGGGGAGGCAAAGCCATGAACGTCGCTTTTCTCGGAATGGGACGGATGGGACGGGAGATGGCCCGCCATATCAGCAACGGAGGCCACCGGCTGACGGTCTGGAACCGGACACCGGGCCGGGCCGGGGAGCTGGTGGCCGCGGGCGCGCGCGAGGCGGCGTCCGTGCGGGATGCGGTGGCCGACGCCGACGCGATTGTGCTGATGCTCTTCGACGACGACTCCGCCCGCCAGGTGCTCGACGAGGTGATCGCCGGTGCGCCCGCGCACACCATAGTGATCAACGCGACGTCGATCGCGCCGGCGACCGGACGAGAGCTCGGACAGGTGGCCGCCAGGGCGGGGCTGCGCTACGTGGAAGCACCTGTGGTCGGAACGATCGGACCAGCGCGGGCAGGCACACTGCGCGTCCTGGTCGGCGCAAACGAACAGGACGCGGCCGCCGCCGAAGGACTGCTGTCCCTGTTCGGCACCACGCGGCACGTCGGCGGCATCGGTGCCGCCACGTCGTTGAAGACGGTCGTGAACCTGGGGCTGGCGCTCACCACCGCAGCGCTGGGCGAGGCGTTGCGACTCGGATCGGACCTGGGCGTCGACCGTGACCTGCTGCGCCGCGAGCTCTCCGGCGGCGCGCTGGGGTTCATCCTGGGCTACAAGCAGGCGATGCTCGCGGACAACGACTTCCAGCCCGCCGCGTTCACCCTCGACGGTCTGATCAAGGATCTGCGGATCGCCACCGGATCGGCACGCCGACCGCTGCCGATGGCCACGATCACGCTGGCTCTCGCCGCGGAGGCATCCGACGCGGGGCACGGTGAGGACGACTTCTCCAGCCTCGCCGCCTACTACACCGCGACCTGACCGACGCCACGCACAAGGGTCATCAGGAACATCGGGGCCGTCAAAAGAACGTCGGGGCTGTCGGGAACGTCAGGTACGGCCGGCGATCAGCAGCGGAATGTCGTGGGCGTAGTCGACGACCTTGGTGCCAGCGAGATACACGACATGGGCTATCCCGTCCGGGCTGAAGGCCGTCACCTGCGTGCCGTGCGAGACGGTCACCGACCCGTCGGGCTGCTGCCGCGGCCGCTCGAGGGTGACACCGAGCTGGTCGGCGTAACCGGCGATCAGCTCGAACGAGCCGGTCAGTCCGATGAAGGACGGGTCGAATTGGGCCAGCCAGGCGCCCAGGACCGCTGCGGTGTCCCGCTGTGGATCGGATGTGACGAACACCACGGACACCTTGGCACGGTCAGCAGCCGGCAACACGCCCAGCGCGGCGGCGATGTCCGCCATGGTGGTCGGGCAGATGTCCGGGCAGTGGGTGTAACCGAAGAACAACAGGGTGAGCCGGCCGGCGGTGGCCGCCCGAAAATCGTAGGAACGTCCGTCCGTGCCGGTCAGCCGGATGTCCGGTTTGCCCAGCGGGTTCTGTAACGCCACCCCACGCACACCCGCGGCACCCTGGAGATCGTCCAGATGCACCGGCCCGCCGCCGGCCCGGTGGCCGGTCGTCTCCGGTGAACCGCAGCCGGCAACCGGCACGGCGAGTAGGATGCCGGCGAGGAGCACGACGACCAGCGACCGGTGCCGTCGCATCCCGAGTCCGGATCGGCGGAAGCTCACCCGTCAACAATGCACTCGCCGGCAACGGACCCACCGCGGGGATGCCGGTCACGCGGGGATACCGGTCAGCCGGTGGCGCGACCGGCCAGGCCCAGTGCGTAGTCGAGCCACCACTTGCCAGCGGCAGGCCCACCGTTGCACGTTCCGTCCGATTCCCCGGGAACCTTGATCCACAGGTACGCGTCGACAAGCGGATCACCTGTGTTGTCGGTCGGGTGGACGCCCAGCGCCCGGCCCGGTGGGTTGCACCAGATGTTGCCGGACACGGGGCCGAGTCCGTTGCGGCTGGTGTCGATGACGAAATGGCTGGTCCCGCCCAGCGCCGCGGCGACCGCGGCGCCGTAGCCGCGCTCGTCCGCGGTCTCGTCGAAGTTCGAGACGTTCAGGGCGAAGCCGCGGGCCCGGTCGACACCCGCGGCACGCAGCCTGGTGGCGGTCTCGGCGGCGCTGCGCCAGGTAGCGTTCCCGGCGTCGAGATAGACGGTCGCGCCGGTGCGGGCAAGCACGTCCACCGCGTTCCCCAGCAACGAGTACCGGGTCTGGCGGTCGGCCGTGGACAGGCAGTCGGTCTGGGAGATCGCGTCGGGCTCGAGGATGACCACGGCCGGGCCTCGACCGATACCGGCGGCAAAAGCGGCGATCCACGCCCGGTAGGCGTCCGCGTCACCGGCCCCGCCTCCGGAATAACCGCCGCAGTCGCGGTTGGGGACCGCGTAGGCGACCAATACCGGTAGCGCACCGGCGGCCCGGATTTCACTGACACGGCCGGCAACCCTGGCCTGAACGGCACCCGGATTCGCGGTGTCACCACCGAACCAGTCCGCGTGCGAGGTGTTCGCGATCCTGTTCAACGTGGCAGCGTTCGCGGGAGCGCTGCCACGCAGCCGGGCGACCGCGGCCATGGCGTCACTGTTGGGGTCGACGTAAAGCGCGGCCCCCGTGAACGGGTTGCCGCCGGCTGGCGCCGGTGGTGCCGGCGGGACCGGCAGTGGTGATGGCGACGGCGTGACGATGACCCCGGTGCGCCCGGAGGGATGCGTGGGCCTCGCGGCCGGCGCAGTGACTGTTCCCACCGGTGCCGGGGCGAACGAGCCGAAAACCGCGGCAACACTCGTCGGTCGTCCGGCCGCCATCATAGCCGTAGCGGCCGGACGCGGGATCAGCACGTCCACCGAGGATGGGGAGAGCGAAGGAAACATCACGCGCACACAACCGAAACCCACGAATACAGCGACGACGAGGGCCGGCACCGCCCACATCCATCGAGGACGGCCGGATTTCGGACGATGCGCATGGCGGGCGGCCCTGTGCGTGGACCTTCCGTGCGCGCCTGTCGACACACGACCTCCGAACGGGCGGTTCAATGCGGCGTTTCCTTGCTGCGCCCCCTGTCCGTGCGGGCAGTTTAGCAGTGGCTGCACCGGCAGCACGGAATCGACCAGGGTGGCGACCCTAACATGTCTTGCGACAAGAGTATGTCGATAAGATGACAACAACGACTTCTTGCGGTAACTTTTAACCATCAAAAAACAATTGATGTTGTTTTTTCGTTGTGAATAGTCCGGCATGGTGGACAGCAAAATTCGACCGGCGGGGGCGTATGCCTGGGGAGGCCCGCCTGCCGCCCGCGCGAGCGGGGAGAGTCAGCATGAAGGTTGTTCTGTTCTGCGGCGGCCGAGGGGAGCGCCTCCTGGACGGAAGCACGATCCAGGTATTCACGCCGAAGCGGACGACGGACGCGCCGAAACCAATGCACCTGGTCGGCGACAAGCCGATTCTCTGGCATCTCATGAAATGGTACGCGACACACGGTCACACCGATTTCATCCTTTGTGTCGGCTTTCGCGGGGAGTTCGTGCGCGACTGGGTCTCGGAACTGTCTACGGTGCGCGTCGACGAACCCACGGCACTGCCGGGCGTGCCCTGCCACCGGCTGCTCGACGGCGAGGCCGCCGGCTGGTCGGTCACGGTCGTGGACAGCGGCCTCACCGCGCCGGTGGGGCAGCGCCTGCGCGCCGTACGCGACCTGGTCGGCTCCGAGGAGCTGTTCCTGGCCAACTACGCGGACGGACTGTCCGACGTCCCGCTACCCGAGATGATCGAGGAAGCCGACCGGAGCGGGGCCGTCGCCACCCTGCTCGCGGTACGGCCGCCGGCGACCCTGCATGCCGTCGGTTTCAGCTCCGATTCGTCCATGATCAGATCAATCGCTCCCCTGGCGATGCAGGACGTCTGGGTGAACGCGGGATTCTTCGTCCTGCGACCAGCCGTGTTCGACGTGATCGGTCCTGGCGAGGACCTGGTGGACGCTCCGTTCGGCCGGCTGGCGCAGGCCGATCGGCTCGGCGGCTTCCGGTACAGCGGGTTCTGGCGGGCCATGGACACCGCCAAGGACCGGCTCATCCTGGACGAACTGTGGTGTTCGGGCGTGCGACCGTGGGCGATCTGGGAACACCCGGTCCACGACGAGCTGGTCCCCTCCCAGTCACGGGCGCCGCGATGATTGCGTGGACGCCATGGTGGCTGTGACGGTGGCTGTGATTGTCGGCCCGGACGGGGTACCGACGACAACGTGGCCTGAAAGCAGCGCCATGACCACCGACAAGACAACCCGGCGGCCACCGCACGAACGAGGGGAACACACGATGACCACGTCAGTCGAGCCGATACCCGCCGGGTACCCCACGATCAGCCCATATCTGTGTGTTGACGGCGCCGCAGCCGCCATCGATTTCTACACGCAGGTCTTCGGCGCGACCGAACGGATGCGGATGGGCGCTCCGGGCGGCAAGATCGGGCATGCCGAGCTCGCGATCGGCGATTCACTGATCATGTTGTCGGACGAGTACCCGGAGATGGCCGCCATGGGGCCGAAGTCGGTGGGCGGGACACCGGTCACCATCAGCGTGTACGTGGAGGATGTGGACGCGACCTACGACCGTGCGGTCAAAGCCGGCGCGAAAGGGCTGCGGCCGGTCGAGACCCAGTTCTACGGTGACCGTTCCGGCCAGTTCGAAGACCCGTTCGGGCACCACTGGAGCGTGTCGACACACGTCGAGGACGTCCCGCCCGAGGAGATCTCCCGCCGCGCGGCCCAGGCCGTCGGCGGCACGACCAACGGCCAGGGCTGACCGGCGGCATCCCCCGGCCGGCCCTGCTCAGCCCCGCCCAGGGTCTGGGTTCGCTCGGAGAGCGGTGTTCGCTCGGTGTTCGCTCAGGGTGTGGCGTTGCGGACGAGCTCATCGGCCTGGGCCGGCCACCAGGTACCGGCCGGGGGGTTCTTCCGTCCGCACTCTCCGTCGCTGGCCCCCGGCACCTTGATCCAGAGAAAGGCGTCCGCACGCGGGTTACCGGTTTCGGTCGTCGGTGCGGTTCCCAGCCCCCGTGCCGGCGGGTTGCACCAGGAGTCCTTCAGGGTGCCGCCTGCCGGGCCACGCCCGTTGCGTGAGGTGTCGACCACGAAGTGGGTGCCGCCGGTCAGTGCCGAGATCACGTCGGCGCGGGCCACCTCGTCCTGGGTGTGGTAATAGTTCGACACGTTGACGGCAAACCCGCGGGTCCGCTGCACGCCGGCCCGGTTCAGGCGGTCGGCGATAACCGGTGCCGCTGTCCAGCCGCAGTTGGCACCGTCGAGGTACACGCTGGTGCCGGCTAGTCCGCCGTAGACGTCGACGGCGTCGTTGAGCAGCTGGTAACGCTCCTCCTGCTCAGCGGGCGTCAGACTGTCCAGCTGTGCCAACGAGTCCGGTTCCAGGATGACGACGGCGTTGCGGGCGCCGATGGCCGCCGCGACCTTCCTGGTGAAGGCCCGGTAGGAGGCCGCGTCGGCTTCTCCACCGGCGGAGAAGCCCGCGCCGACGTCACGGTGCGGGATCGCATAGACCATGAAGACGGCGGTGGCGCCGGTCCGGTCCGCCGCAGCCGTGCGCGCCGCCACCTCGGCCTGGACGTTCTCCCCCAGCCAGTCCCCGACCGGGTAGGCCAGCGGCCTGGCGGCAACCGCCGCGGCGGCCGTCCCGGTGGCCGGGTCCTGGCGCGCCGCCTGGGCCGGCTGGCTGTTCGAGTCGATGAGAAACGGCACCCGGGGCGCCGGGCCGTGCGGACCCGGCCCTGCCACCGCGCCGCGACCGGCGGGGTCCCCGGCGGGACACTGCGCGCCGACCGCATTCAGCGGTGTGGTCAGCCCGGCGGTCCTGACCGCCGGGGGGTTCGCCGCGCCCCCGCCACCGCAGGCGGCAAGGACCGACATGGCGCCCGCGACCGCGGTAGCCCTGACCCAAGTGCCACGCCGCGGCCGGTCAGTGCCCGGACCCCGTTCCCCCGTGACATGCCGGACCGACCTGGAGATCAATACAGCCCCTCCTCATCCAACATGAACCCAGGTGGCAACGGAGGGAACACCCTCGTCATTGGTCACGAAAAGCATGTACCAGTCTGGCGGAAGCAGGTTGGAATTCTCCGGGACGTCCAGTGTGATGCTGCCGGCTGTCTGTTGGACGATGGGTAACGCCACGGAGCGTTGCTCGGTATCGGTGACATGGGTGTAGGCACCCGGCCGGATCAGGCGCACCTTGGCCGCCGGCTGTGACGACGCCACGGTGATGGTCGAGCCCCGGGTGATCTCGGTCGGCACCAAGGAGATCTTCGGACGCTCGCCCTTGTAGAGGTAGGGCGGGGAGTACACCTCGACACGGGTTTCGAAGACGTTCTCGTCGCTCAACGGGTTGGAGCCGAAGACCGCCACGCGCCCGTCCGGGAGCAGCAGGTACTCGGAGTGGTAGTCACGGCCGACGTGCGGGTCGGCCGCCGGGGTGAAGCTGTTGGTGTCCGGGTGGTAGATCTCGGCGGTCAGGGAGTCCTTGGCCCGGTAGGCGGTGGAACCGCCGGAGACCAGCACCGTGTCGTCGGGCAGGACGACGGCTCCGGGATACCGCTTGGCCTTCGTCAGGTTCGGGCCGCTGACGTAGGTGGGATCGGGCGAGGCCAGGTCGACGATGGCGGTACGGGCGCTTGCGTCCTGGGTGTCGCCGACGCCGCCACCGGCGATGAACATCACCTTCTGGTCCTGCGCCGGAGCAAGCATGATCGTCCCGGCCGTCTCGTTGATCTCTGGTTCGGGCAGCCCGTCGACCAGCTGGAAGGAGTTGTCCGCCAGGTTCCACAGACCGGGCTGGCGCTCGGAGACGTCCGCCGGACCGTAACCGGCGTTGGCACCGGAAAAGAACAACCGGCCGTCGGCGGCAAGCAGCAGGGACGGATAGGTGGGAAAGACCTTTTTGAGATCGGGATGGTCCTTCCACATCCTGGTGGCCGCGCTGAACAGCTCGGTGTTGCCCTGGTCGATGTCACCGTTCTCGTCGAGACCGGAGACCGACACCACCGTGCCGTCGGCGAGAGTCACCAGTGTCGGATACCAGCGCGCGTGGTTCAGCTCGCCGGTCTTCTCATACCGCTCGGTGCCCGGGTTGAAGATGTAGGAGTCCTTCAGACCCTGATACTCGTGCTTCTTGCCGTCGGGCGAGTCCTGCGCCAGCAGCTCGTACTTCTTGGTACCCCCGGCGATCAACAGGTTGCCGTTCGGGAGGAAGGCGTGCCCCGCGCAGAAGACGTCCCACGGCGTGTAGACGTCGGCAAAGGTGTTCGCGATCGGATCCCACAGCACGGTCGTGAACTTCTGCGCGTCGAAATTGCCCTGGTCGTTGCCGGAGCCGGCCATGAGCAGGACCTTGCCGGTACGCAGCATGGCCGCGTGAATGGACCGGGTGCCGCTGTCGGCGACGATGTCCCAGCGCCCATGTCCGCGCATGTAGTCCGGCTGGTGGGACTGCCATTCGGCATACTGCGCGGTGGCCCACGAGGCGGCGAACGGACCATTTCCTGCAATGATCAGAAGAAGGAGTACGCCGAGCTGGATCATCCGCCGCCGGCGAACCCGGCTGACCTGCGTGGAGGCCGTCATGCCAGTTCCTCGAGCAGCCCATCGCCGGAGACGCGGCGCCGGCGCGGTGTGAGTTTCAGGGTGACATCCTCCACATAGGCCCCGGACGCCGGGCCCTCACGGGCAGGACCTCCCGGTGCCGGCTGCCCGGCCGCGGCTGCGGACCGGCCCACCTGCGCGGAGCTGTTCTGGGTACGCCAGCCCGGCTTGCCCGGTGTGGACACGGGCGCGGGCCGGACCAGCTTCTGCGTGGTCTCCTCAACGTAACTCCCTGGGCTGAGCGAGGACAGCCCAGCCGGCAGAATGATCGTCTGGGTGGCCTCCTCGCGGTATCCGCCGGGTGCGGACGACGACAGCGCCGGCACGACCGTTGTCTGGGTGACCTCCTCGCGGTATCCGCCGGGTGCGGACGCCGCGAGCACAGCCGGCCGCGCAAGCACCCTGGTGATCTCCTCGACCTCCCCCCAGGGCACCGTGGCCGACGATGACGCCGTGGTTGTGGCGGCGACCGCCGCTGCGGCGGGTACCGCCACTTCGGCTGCCGCCACGTCGGGCATCGCTGCTTGTTGTTCGGGTGCCGCTGTTTGTTGCGGTATTCCCGGCTGCTCGGACACCACCATCGGCAGCAGGCCGTGCACTCCCGCGGAGCGAAGCCAGGCGGCAATCGTGGAGACCGACCACATGACAATAGGGGTGAGGCAGATGAGCAGCGATAACGCCGCCCAGACCGTGTTCGCCGGATACACGTGACCGAAGACCGCCGCGGCGGCGATGGAGGCTGTGGAAATCGCCGCCCAGAAGATGTGTTTGCGAAAGGTCAGGAGCCGGTCGGGACTTGCGCTCTGGCCCTTGGGGGTGACCACGAACCCGAGCGGACGCCGGAGCAGCGCGCCGACGAAAGCAGTCGAGTAGAACGGTGTGCACAGCATGGAGACGAAGATTCCGGAGATTCCGGCGCTGCCCTTCTCCTCATGCGGGCTGATGTTGAACCGCCGCAACCAGATGTAGAGCAGGAGTCTGGCCACGGCCACGTCGATGTAGAGAGCCAGCCAGGATGATATATGCACGGTCACCCCGGTCGACCCCAACGCCATGTAGCTGAAGGTGAGCAGCATTCCCATCAGCCAGGTGAGGGCGACAGTCGGATAATGCAGCATCAGGGTGGCGTAGTGCAGGCGCTGCCCCCACGGCAGCTTCCGCAGCCGGCGTACCGACTCGGTGATCAGAACCTCGTTGGAACCACGAGCCCATCGCAGCTGCTGGCTGAAGAAGTCGGTCCAGGTGGCCGGCCCCTCGCCAACCGCGACCACATCCGGGGTGTACACCGACTTCCAGCGATGACCGGAGTCGGACTGGCGTGCCCCGTGCACGGCGAAGGACGTGGCCAGATCCTCGGTGATCGAATCCTGGAACCCGCCGATCTGCCGCCATGCCGACACGCGGTAGGCATGGTTCGTACCGACGAACATGCCGCAGCCGAACCGGTTGGCCGCCCGCTGGATGACCGAGTGGAACATGTAGTTCTGGGCCTCCGCACCCCGGGTCAGAAAGCCGCGGAAGTTCCCGTAGACCTGCGGCCCCACGACGAAGGCGACCTGGGGGTCGCGGAAGTAGCCGAGCATGCGCGACGCGAAGTTCGGCAGCGGAATGTGGTCCGGATCGACCGACAGTACGATGTCATAGGAGGCGCCATGGGCGTCCAGCCAGGAGTTGTGATTGCCATGTTTGGTCTTGGCGCGGAACCTCCCCTTGGGCTCGTTCCACCTCTCGACCCCCTTGCGGGTGAAATGGCTGACCCCGAGGTCCTCGCACATCCGGCGGACCGTCGAGTCGTCCCCCTCGTCGAGCAGCCAGATGTCGATGGGTGTGCCGTAACGGATCTGCCGGGCCGCGATCAGGGTGTCGCGCACGACGTCCAGTGGTTCCTTCGACGGCACGATGGTGGTCGTGAAAGCGATCCGCAGACCTGCCGGGGGCCTGACCGGCACCGGGTTGCGCATGATGTAGGCGGCCCAGCAAAGAGTGATCGAATTGAGTAACCGGATGCCCTCGGAGACGACGATCATCCAGAACATGACCGCGTTGCCGATGCGCACCGGCGCTGGCAGGTATCTGCTCTGGGGAAAGTGATCCGGTTGGACCAGCCAGACGAAAAACAGCGACGATAACCCGACAGTAGCTATCAGGAGCGGCAGCACCATCCAGAGCTCCCGACCCACCATCACCTTACGGTAGGCAACGTGATACTCTGCGTCAGCAGGCGGAAGAGTGAGTGGACCCGCGAGCTTCGAGAAGGAGGTGTAGTCGTAGGCCAATTCTCTTCCAAGGACTCGTGCCACCGGCGGGCTGTGGTCAGCGCCACGACATGCGTCGCATGCAGTTCGGTGAACCGGCCCGCGCCGGGACAGGGATACGCGCCAAAACCTTGTCCGTTGTCGACATGTTCGCGGTCGGCGATCCGCCGGATCCAGGTCGGATCACCCGGCGTCGACCACGCGATGGCGACGCCATACCCGAATCAGTCCGTACTGGTTGCGATCTGCGATCCGTCAAGGACATCGTGCCGCCGCAGTGCTAGGGAGGCTGGGGGGCACTGACCCCGGATGCCGGGCGGCAGGCACACGAAACCGACACGCAACAGACGTCCTGGAAGCCGATCATCATCAGGCCATGTCACCGGATACCTGCACGGAACGGCCGGCCGCCTGCCATGCGATCCCGCCGAGGAGCAGCACGACACCGGCGGTGAGGCTGAGCCACAGGCCCAGACCCACCTCGGCGGTGGCCACGGGATGATCCGTCTGGAAAGTGCCGATCCGCAGCCGCAGGAACCTGGCGGCTATCGCATCCCCAGCATTGATCTTAATGACGGCGAGGGCGGCAATCGCGCCCCCGGCCACGGGCAGCGCCAGCCCGAGCGGACGAGCGCGCGGGACCTCGCGCAGCAGCACGCTGACGACAACGCAGAGGACGCCTAGTCCGAGCACCACCTTGCCATGCCAGGACAGCTCCAGCCCCGTCCTGCTGTGGTGCAGCAGATCGGCGCCGCGGTCGGACAGGGTCGCACCCGCCCACGGCAGGAACACCCCCGCCACAGCGACCACCGCCGCCACGCCGCATCCCAAAGTGATCATGTTTGCCGTATGCGACCCGACACCAGTCGGCACATCCCCATCCGACACGGCGTTCCCCCCCCGTCGTTGGCACAGCCCCACCATGGAATCCGACGCCCGACGCCCCCGAAACGCTCGAACGGGCAGACCACTCCTTGTCCGATCATGACCTGGACAAGAAGACAAGTAATGGAATGTCTAGAGCTATCCCCTACCGAGTCAGAAGCGTACCTGGCGCCGCAGCTCGGTCGTAGGCGTCCCCTGGCGTCACCAGGTCGCCAATCAGGTGCTCTGTCCCGCAGGTGCGGTCAGCCGCTCAGTGCCCCGGGGACTCGGGCCACCGGCGGCCCGAAAAAATGATCACGTTGCCTTTGGTCTCCAGGAATCCTTTGGCCTCTACGAATACAGTGCCTAGATCACCAGGTGACCGTCGCCGACGCCCACCCAGGTGGTGGACGTCAGCTCGGTCAGGCCCATCGGCCCGCGGGCATGCAGCTTCTGGGTGGAGATCCCGATCTCGGCACCGAACCCGAACCGTTCACCGTCAGTGAAGCGGGTCGAGGCGTTGACCATGACTGCCGCACTGTCGCAGGTCGCGACGAACCGGCGGGACGCGCTCAGGGAACGGGTCACGATCGCCTCCGTGTGTCCGCTGCCCCACCGGCGGATGTGCGCGACGGCGTCGGCGAGGGAGTCCACCACCCGTACCGCCATGTCCAGCGACAGGTACTCGGCGGCCCAGTCCTCCTCCGTTGCAGGCAGCGCCGACGGGTCGTGGGAACGGGCCACGTCGTCACCGTGGACCGTCACCCCCGCCTGGCGCAGCGCCGCGAGCACCCGCGGCAGGAAGACGTCCGCGACACCCGCGTGCACCAGCAGCGTCTCCGCCGCGTTGCACACCGACACCCGCTGGGTCTTCGCGTTGAGGACGATCGCCAGTGCCTGGTCGAGGTCCGCGTCGACGTCGACATAGACGTGACAGTTACCGACCCCGGTCTCGATCACCGGCACGGTGGACTCCTCCACCACGGTCCGGATCAGCCCCGCACCCCCACGCGGGATCAGCACGTCGACGAGGCCGCGCAGGCGCATGAGCTGCTTGACGGACTCGTGGTCGGCGCCGGGCACGAGCGCGACCGCGTCGGCGGGCAGCCCCGCCCCCGCCACAGCGTCCCGCAACGCCGCGACCAGCGCCGTGTTGGTACGCAGGGCTGAGGCGCTACCACGCAGCAGCACGGCGTTGCCGCTTTTGACGCACAGGCCGGCCGCGTCGACCGTCACGTTCGGACGGGCCTCGTAGATGATCCCGACCACGCCGAGAGGCACCCGGACCTGACGCAGTTCGATGCCGTTGGGCAGCACCTGACCGCGTACCACCGTGCCGACCGGATCGTCGAGCAGCGTGACCTGGCGCAGACCGTCCGCGATCGCGGTGAGGCGGTCAGGAGTAAGGGTGAGCCGGTCGATCATGGCCTCGCCGGTGCCGGCGCCACGAGCGGCGGCCACGTCCTCGCGGTTGGCCGCCAGGATCGGCCCGGCACCGGCGAGAAGCGCATCCGCCATCGCGTGCAGAGCGCGGTCCTTGTCCGCGCGGGACAACGGGGCGAGTACGGCCGCGGCATCCCGCGCCCGGACCGCGGTCTCGCGGACATCCTCCGCAAGGCTGTTCATGACCAGTTCCTCCCGACGCTCGTCCAACGCGTCACGCCTAGAAGGCCGGAGGCGGGGCGATAATGTTTTCCGCGCCGCCGACGGCCCACGTTTCCAGGGCACCGGAGGGCCGAAGGCGCCGCGATCATATTCTTTCCGCGCCGCCGGACCCCGGAGCACTACGAGGCTACCGGCGTGTCAGGGGATTCATAATGATCGTCTTTATGGTGACCGCTCGGGACGGGCACGCGCACTACCCGCACCCGCGTGCGGAACCGTCAGAGGCGCGTCCTACCGTGCAGGCATGCTCGTGCTGCACACATCCGACTGGCACCTAGGGCGTGCCCTACACCGGTTCGACCTCCTGGCGGCGCAGGCCGCGTTCGTCGACCATCTCGTCGAGGTCGTCCGGGCCGAACACGTCGACCTCGTCGTGGTCAGTGGGGACGTGCACGACCGGGCCATCCCGCCGGTCGCGGCGATGCGGCTGTTCGACGAGGCGCTGTCGCGGGTACGTGACGCCGGCGCACACGTGGTGGTGATCAGCGGCAATCACGACGCCGGGGCGCGCCTCGGTGACAAGGCCGGGCTGCTCGACCCCCGGGTACGCATCAGGACGGACGTATCCGCCATCGCCATACCCGTCACTGTCGAGGACTCCCACGGGCCCGTCCACGTCTACGCGCTTCCCTACCTCGAACCGGCGGCGGTGGCCGCCATCCTGCCGGCGGCACCCGGTCCGGACACCGACGACGGGACGCACCTCGACGGCACGGCACCCGCTGGCAGCACGGCACCGAGCCATGCCGCGACGCTGGGCCAGGCCATGCGGGCCGTGCACGCCGACCGGGCTCGGCGCGGCGGCCGCAGCATCGTCTGCGCCCACGCCTGGGTCAGCGGTGGCCAGGTCAGCGAAAGCGAACGTGACATCGGCGTCGGCGGGCTCGCGGCCGTCCCTGCGAAGCTGTTCAACGGGATCACCTACACCGCGCTCGGGCATCTGCACCGGCCGCAGGCGTTGGACGAGGGCCTGCGCTACAGCGGCTCGCCCCTGCCCTACTCGTTTTCCGAGGCGACCGACGTCAAATCGTCGCTGCTGGTGGACATCGATGCGAACGGCCTGAGCGGGCTGGAGGAAATCCCGGTACCCGTCTACCGCAACCTCGCAAGGCTGCGGGGCCGGCTGGCGGAGCTGATGACAGGCACCGTCCACGAACGACACACCGCCGACTTCGTCTCGGTGGTGCTCACCGACCCGGTCCGCCCGATGGATGCGATGGCGACCCTGCAGCGCCGCTTTCCCTTCGCGCTCACCCTGAGCCACGAGCCTGCCACCGACGCGTCCGTCGACGAACTCACCTACGGCCGGCGCATCCACGGACGTTCCGACCTTGCCGTGGCCGAGGCGTTCGTCACCCATGTACGGGCCGAACCGAGCGAGCGCGAGCAGTCCCTGCTACAGGCGGCGTTGGACGACGCCCGCCGGGCCGAGGAGGCGGCCTGATGCGTCCGCACCGCCTGGAACTCACCGCTTTCGGAGCTTTTCCGGGTCGGGTTGAGCTGGATTTCGACCGTCTCGGGGCCGGCGGTCTGGTGCTGCTGTGCGGCGAGACCGGCGGTGGGAAGACCACATTGCTCGACGCGCTCGGCTTCGCTCTCTACGGCGTCGTCCCGGGGCTTCGGGCGCGCGCGAAGGACCTGCGCTCCCACCATGCCGACGCGGGCACCGAGCCGTGGGTCCGCCTGGAGTTCAGCGTGTCCGGGCGCCGTTACCGGATCGCCCGGACAGCCGCCTGGGACAGGCCCAGGCGGGGCGGTGCCGGCAGCTCCCGGGTGAACCCCACCGCCCTGCTGCAGCGCCGCACCGACGCCGGCTGGGAGGTGGTCGCCCAGCGCAACGACGACGTCGGGCTCGAGACCGGTCGGCTGCTCGGTATGACCGCCGAACAGTTCTTCCAGGTGATCATGTTGCCGCAGGGGCGCTTCGCCGACTTTCTGCAGGCTGACCACGACGCGCGGGAACGGCTGCTCAAGCGCCTGTTCGCCGTCAGCCGGTTCGAGCATGCCGAGCAGTGGCTCGCCGACCAGGCCAAGATTGCCGGCGAACGGATTGCCGCCGCACGCGGTGACCTCGCCCGGGTGGCGGCCCGGGCTGCCGAAGCCGCCGGGATCGCCGAGCCCGACGATCCCGAGGCCGACGCCAGCTGGGCCGCCGGGCTCGCCGCCACCGCGGGCGCCGCCGCCCACAGCACCATGGACCACGCCGCCACGGCCGCCGAAGCCCGCCGGCAGGCCGAGGAATCACTCGACCAGGCCCGCGGACTCGCCGAACGCCAGCGGGAACGGCGTGGCCTCGACACGAGGCTGGCAGCGCTCGAGGCGCAGCTCCCGGCGATCGAAAGCATGGCCGCCGAGCTGGACGCCGCCCGCCGCGCCGCCGCGGTCCGCCGCGCCCTGGACCACGTGCGGGAACGGGCGGACGACCTGGCGCGGGCGCGCCTGGCCGAGGATGCCGGACGCCACCGACTGGAGCTGCTCGGTGCCCGCCACGACGCTGCCGTCGACGAGCTGGCCCGGCTGTCCCGGCTCACCCACACCGACATGGGACGCCTCGAGCAGTTCGCAAACGTCCTGGCTGCCGCCGAAGCGGACGACGCCGCGGCACAGGCAGCCGACACCGACGCCGACACGCATGCGGCCGCCGCCACCACACTCACCGGATACCTGCGAACCGATCTGCCGGAGCAGCGCCGTGCCCTCGACGCCAGGCACACCCGTGCCAGGGCCGCCGTGGCTGCCCTGGCAGGTGCGCGCGAGCAGGCACGCATGGCCGCCGAGCTGGCCACTGCCGTGCGTCAACGTGCGCATGCCCTCGCCCATGCGCACGACGTGGAACAGTCCGCGCGGGACGCCCGCAACCAGGCCAGCGACATCCGTCGGCAGCGGTTCGATGCGATCACCGCGGAGCTCAGTGCCGCCCTGGTCAACGGTTCTCCCTGCCCGGTCTGCGGATCCCTCGCGCATCCCGACCCGGCCGAGGTCCGCGCGGACCACGTCAGCAAGGACGACGAACTCGCAGCCGAAGCCGTGGCCAACCGACTCGCGGCACAGGCCGCTGACGCCCGCCGCGACGCCGACCGGCTGGACGAACGGATCCGCACGCTGACGGGTGCACTGGCAAACCACGTGGATCCCGGTACCGATCGCAATGCCGATCGCGGTGTCAGCCCCGCCGCTGTCGCTGCCGGCACCACCGTTGACATCACCGGCACGCTCGCCCCGAATTGGGCGGAACCCGCGGCAGGCCCTGGAGCGGACGGCGACAGGGCAGGCACAGCAGGCAAGGCAGGCACGGCAGGCGCGGTGGACGCGGCGAACACAGCGATGGTGGGCACAGCGGTAGACACGGCGGTAGACATGGCGGGGGCGGGCTCGGCCACCGGCGTGCGCGTCGAGCCCGCCGTGCCGCGCGGCCCGTTGCCCACCGAAAACACCGGCAGCAGGCCGCCCCGTCCGGTCGAGGCGTTCGCGACGGTCACCGTACTGGGGATGACCGACCCCGTCCCCAGCGGAAACGAGGAGAAAAACGACCATAAGAGTGCTGGCGGCAACATCGTCAATCATGAATCTGCCAATCATGAATCTGCAGATCGGCAGGTTGCCGATCGTGCTGCTGTGGACGGTGTTGCGCGGCTGAGGGAGCTGCCCGCAGGCTCCGAACTGCCCGCCGTACTACCCGTCGAGATGTTCGAGCGGACCGCGGTCCATCTGGCGGGCCGGGCCGACGCACTCGCCACGCAGGCCGACGACGTCCCGACCGCCGAACAGGCACTCGAGCTCGTGCACCAGGAGGAGACGCGGGCCTCGACCGAACTGGCCGGCCACACCACCGGTGAGCAGCTCGCCCGTACCCGTGCGCAGGAGTGCCGGGCCCGGGCTGAGCGGCAGCGTTCCAGCCTCCCGCCGGAGCTGCGCGACACCGGGCGGCTGGCCGCCCGGCAGCGCGAGGTTGCCCAGTTCGCCGACGCCTACTCGGACTGCCACGCGGCCGCTTCAGCCGCAGCGCTGGCGGAGGAGGAGTACCGCCGCGCCGCGTCGAGCGCGAACAGCGACGCCCACGCCGCCGGCTTCCCGGACGCGACCGCGGCCCTAGACGCCTGTCGGGAGGAGAGCTGGATCGTCGATACCGAGGCGCGCCTGATGGCCCACCGTGACGACCTTGTCGGTGTGCGGTCCCGTCTGGCCAACCCCCAGCTGGCGGTTGATCCGGATACGCCGACGCCGGTGGCCGAGCGGGAAGTCGACGCGCTCGCGGCGCGGCAGCGGCACGAATCGGCGTTCACCGAAGCGGCGCGCGCGAACGACCGGGCCCGGCGGCTGTCCGACCTGGCGCCCGCGTTCGCCGAGGCCTTCGCCGCGATACCGCCGCTGCGTGAGGCCGCGGAGGAACTGCGGGGCCTCGCCGAGCTGGCCGCGGGCCGCGGCGGTAACCGCCACGGCATGCCGCTGTCGAGCTTCGTCCTCGCCGCCCGTCTGGAGGAGGTCGCGGCCGCGGCAAGCGGGCGTCTGTCGGCGATGAGCGGCGGCCGGTTCACCCTCGTCCACGACAGCGGTGAGCGGCGTGACCGGCGCCGGCGGGCCGGCCTCGGGCTTCTCGTCGAGGACGCCTGGACGGGCCGGCGGCGCGACACCGCCACCCTCTCCGGCGGGGAGACCTTCCAGGCTGCCCTGTCCCTGGCGCTGGGCCTCGCCGACGTGGTCACCGCCGAGTCCGGTGGCCAGGCCATGGACGCGCTGTTCATCGACGAGGGATTCGGCAGCCTCGACCCGGACAGCCTCGAGGAGGTCATGAACGTCCTGGACGACCTGCGCTCCGGCGGTCGGCTGGTCAGCATCGTCAGCCACGTCGCGGACCTGCGCCAACGCATCCCCACCCAGATCACCGTCGTCAAGCAGGCCCACGGCAGCCACGTACGTACCACCATCCCCTGACGGGGCCCTAACGGAGCCCCGGACGAGGAAGCCCGGAAACACGAGCGCACCACCCGTGCGTAGCGCCATATAGTACGTGGCGCTACCAAGAACTATGATCAAAATAATCACATAGTGTGAGCTCCGCAACGGCTCCGCGGCTGTCATGGACGCGGTCGAGAACGGCGAAACGATTCTCGTCACCCGCAACGGTAGCCCCGTGGCCGGGCTCCGGCCGGTGCATCGCAGCACATCCGTACAGGAAAAATCACCCTGCGCAAGAACATGGAACCGCTGTATGGTTGAGTGCGCACTGACATGCGGACAAGAAGGTGCGCTTGACCACCAAGATCGACCCGCGCAGCCCGGACTTCGACCGAAAAGGGTTCAACCGGGCACTGATTACCGAATATCGGGCGAACAACGGCACGTTGACCACGACTCTGCCCGAAGCGGCGCTGCTGCTGCTGACGACGGTCGGAACCCGCAGCGGCCGGCCCCACACGACACCGCTGGGCTACATCCTCGACGGTTCCCCGGACCGGATCGTCGTCTTCGCCTCGAACCTGGCTTCGGCCGCCCATCCCGACTGGTATCGGAACCTGGTCGCCAACCCGCGGGTAACCGTGGAACTCGGCGCCGACCGGTTCGACGCCGCAGCGTCCACCACCGCCGGCCCGGAGCGGGAACGCCTTTACCAGGCGCTGATCGACGAGATCCCCAGCATCCGCGATCACCAGGGACAGACCAGCCGGGAAATCCCGGTCGTCCTCCTCCGCGCGGTCCGCTGACGACGGAAGGCGTGGGTGGAAAGTGCTGTTGTCACGACGGTCTCCACCTACAGATACAGAAGCCGTAGGTGGAGACCGTCGCTATCACAACCGTTTCTGCCTACGGCTTCCGCTGCAGGATGTCTACTTACGGTTTCCGCTGCTACGGCTTCCGTTGCAGGATGACGATGTCGTCGCGATGGACGATCTCCCGTTCGTAGGACGAACCGAGTTCCGCGGCGAGAGCGAACGTCGAGCGGCCCAGCATCCCGGGCAGCTCAGCGGCGTCATAGGCGACCAGCCCACGGGCAACCGGCTGTCCCGACGGGTCAACCAGGTCCACCGGGTCGCCCGCGGCGAAGTCACCGTCGACTTTGGTGACCCCGGCCGGCAGCAGCGACACCCGCCGGTTCACGATCGCGTTCACCGCCCCGTCGTCAAGGAACAGCCTGCCCTGCGGGGTGGTCGCGTGCTCCAGCCACAGCAGCCGGGACGCCCGACGCGGCCCGCTCGGGTGGAACACCGTCCCCACCTCGGCTCCGGCAAGGGCTTCAGTGGCGTTCACCGCCGAGGTGATGAGCGTTGTGACCCCACCCGAGGCCGCCATCCGAGCGGCGTCGATCTTTGTTGCCATGCCGCCGACGCCCACGCCGGCACTGCCGGTACCTCGGGTGCCGACCCCCTCGAGGTCAGCGTCCGTCCGGACCTCGCGGATCATGGCGGCCGGGCCACGTCGGGGGTTGGCGTCGTAGACACCGTCCACGTCCGAGAGCAGGACCAGCAGGTCCGCGGACACCAGATGCGCGACGATCGCGGCGAGGCGATCGTTGTCACCGACCCGGATCTCCTGGGTGGCCACCGCGTCGTTCTCGTTGACGACGGGGACCACACCGAGCTCCAGCAGCCGGTCGAGGGTGGTCCGCGCGTTGCGGTAGTGGGTGCGGCGCACCACGTCGGTGGCGGTGAGCAGCACCTGACCGACCTGGTGGCCGGCTCGTCCGAACGCCGTCGCGTACCGGTGCACCAGCATGCTCTGCCCAACGCTGGCCGCAGCCTGTAGGGTTGCCAGATCCCGGGGACGGCGCGCCAAGCCCAGCGGCGCAAGCCCGGCGGCGATGGCTCCCGAGGAGACCAGCACCAGCCGTCCGGCCCGCGGAAGGACCGCCCGCACCAGGGCGTCGACACGGTCGCCGTCGATGCCGCCGCTGGCGGTGGTCAACGACGACGAGCCGACCTTCACCACGACCCGGTCAGCCCGGATCACGAAATCACGGGCGGTCACACTTCGGCCTCGCCCTCCAGATCGTCCGGGTCGTCCAGATCGGCATCCCGGTCGGCGAGGGCTTGGCGGCTGCCGGCCCGGCGGGCGAGCCGCTGCGCACGGGTCAACCGTGTGGAGGCGACAAGCCGGTCGTCACTCCCCCGCGGGCCGAGGGACGATTCCGCCGCCGCCACCTCGCCATCAAGATCATTAATAGTCCGGCTGCCGCGGCGGTTCAGGTGCGGTTCCCAGTCGAAGGTGATCTCACCGATGGTCACCGCCACGCCGGATTCCGCGCCGAGGCGGGCGAGTTCGGTCTCCACGCCCAGACGGGCGAGGCGGTCGGCGAGAAAGCCGATCGCCTCGTCGTTGCTGAAGTCGGTCTGACGGACCCAGCGCAGTGGTTTGGCGCCGGTCACGATGAATCCGTCATCATGCGCGCGGACGGCGAAGTCGGGTTCGTCGACCGCGCGGGGACGCAGGACGACCCGCTGGAACGCCAGCGCCGGCCGCGCGGCCCGATGTTCGGCGACCTGTTCGGCCAGGGCGAGCGAGAGCGCTCGGACGCCTTCACGGGTCGCGCTGCTCACGGCGAAGACACCCAGCCCACGGGCGGCGAGCTCGGGTGTGACCAGTTCCGCCAGCTCGCGGCCGTCCGGAACGTCGATCTTGTTGAGCACGACCACCCGCGGCCGGTCGGACAGGTCGCTGGAGTAAGCCGCGAGTTCGGCTTCGATGACGTCGAGGTCGGTCAGGGGATCACGACCGGGTTCCATGGTGGCGCAGTCCAGCACGTGAACGATGAGCGAGCAGCGCTCGATGTGGCGCAGGAACTCAAGACCGAGTCCGCGTCCGGTGCTCGCGCCGGGTATGAGACCCGGGACGTCGGCCACCGTGTACGGCGCGGTGTCGCCTGCTTTCACCACGCCGAGGTTGGGCACCAGCGTCGTGAACGGGTAGTCGGCGATTTTCGGCTTGGCGGCGCTGAGCACCGACACCAGCGAGGACTTGCCGGCGCTGGGAAAACCGACCAGCGCCACGTCGGCGACGGTCTTGAGTTCGAGGACGGCGTCGAACTGCTCCCCCGGCTCGCCGAGTTCGGCGAACCCGGGGGCTCTACGCCGAGCGGAGGCAAGTGCGGCGTTACCACGGCCACCGCGCCCGCCGCGGGCGATGACCACGCAGCTACCAGCACCGACAAGGTCGGCGATCTGCTCGCCGTCCGGTCGTAGGACGACGGTGCCGTCCGGCACGGGCAGGACGAGGTCTGCCCCGTCTGCGCCGTGCCGGTTGGAACCCTGGCCGGACCGCCCACCGGATGCCCGCTGGTGCGGGTGGAAGTGGAAGTCCAGCAGGGTGGTCACATCCGGGTCGACCCGGACGATGACGTCACCGCCGCGACCGCCGGTGCCGCCATCCGGCCCGCCGAGCGGCTTGAACTTCTCCCGATGAACCGATGCACAACCATGCCCACCGTCACCCGCAGTGACATGAAGGATGACGCGGTCAACGAAGGTGGGCACTGCAGCGCTGCCTTCCTCCACCGCAGCCGACTGGAACGCCTACCCGGATCAGGCGGACAGGAGCTCCTCGGCAGGTATGACGTTGATGACCCGGCGTCCCCGACGGGTACCGAAATGGACGTGGCCGGCGGCAAGCGCAAACAGCGTGTCGTCACTGCCACGGCCGACCTGCGAACCAGGGTGGAAGTGCGTGCCACGCTGCCGGACGATGATCTCGCCGGCATTGACGTACTGGCCGCCGAAGCGCTTCACACCGAGACGCTGAGCGTTCGAGTCACGACCGTTGCGCGACGAGCTCGCGCCCTTCTTGTGTGCCATGTCGCTTCAGGCCTTCCCGGTCTCGATACCGGTCACCCGCAGGCGGGTCAGCTTCTGACGGTGGCCCTGCCGCTTGTGATAGCCGGTCTTGTTCTTGAACTTGTGGATCCTGATCTTAGGACCCTTGACGATTTCGACGACCTCGGCGATTACCTCGACGGACGCGAGCGCGTCCCTGTCGTGGGTCACCACGTCACCGTCAACAAGCAGAAGCGCAGGCAGATTGACGGCCGCACCCGGCTCGCCCGGAACGAGCTCGACGTCGACGACATCGCCGACGGCGACCTTGTGCTGCTTGCCGCCGCTGGCCACGACCGCGTACACCAGTTCTCCTTGCTGAAGTCGGACGGGCGTTGGAGCTGCCGAGGATGGACTGTCCGATTGGTGATCGAACGCTTCCACCCTCAGAGGCCCTGACTGGCGCGGCGGAAACAGCCGCGCCCGGCCCTGATTGCACTACCCTAACACCGCCGGCCAACCACACCGACGCCGGCAGCCGGCCCGGACCGCTACGACGCCTACCAGCACTCCAGACCAGCATGGTGCCGACCAGCATGCTGCCGACCAGCAGGACGGGTCCTTATCAGACGCGCTCGCTCCCGCCACCAGGCGCATCCGGCCATGGCACGGATGAACCATGGCGTCCCGCCCACGGCCAGGCGACCATCGGCTGCGGGGACGGCTGCCCAAACCGGCAGCCAGCGCAACAGCGCCAGCCAAACGGGGGTGCACGGTGGGGTGGCAAGTCGTGATCTGGGGAGCTGGTGCCGTCACGGTAACCGCTGTCCTGACTGCCGGTTGGCCACTGATGGCCTCGACCCGCGCGGCGGACCCGCCGCGACGGTCGGCAACGATCGCAGCGTCGGCTGTCGTCATCACGACCGTGACCGGGGTTGCCGTCAACGGTCTGGTCGGCCTTCCCGCCGGGGTCCGCGCCTTATGGGCGCTGAGCACGGCGGGCGCCGCATGCTGGCTTGCGGTGCGGACTCGCGGACTGGCCGTGGACGGGCTCGCCGAGAAGAGCGCCAGCAGCACGGACGGTGACGCCCTGTCCGCCCAGGACGACGTCGTCCAGGCCCTGGTGGTTGCCACCTACGCCCTGCAGATGGGGGACACCCACCGCGCCAGCGACGCTGTGGACGGTGCGCTCCGGCGGTCCCGCGCCACCCTGGACGCGCTGTTGCGCGAACACCGGCGGCGCGACCTCGTCCGCCGGGAACCGGTGCAGCAGCGCCGGACCGTGGCGGACGCATCCGCCAGCCAACCCTGAGGTCCCACCAGCCGGCGGGGTCAGCTCTCGCGCGCTCCTCCCCCGACCGTCTCCAGACCGCTGGGCGCGCTCTCCTGAGGCGCCGCAACGGCCCGCGATGCGCGCCTGCGACCGGCAGCGCGCACGCCCGACGGGCGGGAAGCATTCGATGACGGTCCCGAACCGTTGGCCGTATCATCACGCCCAGCCGTGTCGTGAACAGCCGTGTCGTGAACAGCCGCGTCGTGAACAACTGTGGTGTCGGCGGCCGGCGCTGGTGCCGGCACCGGCACTGTCGGATCGGCCGGCGCGTTGCGCACGGGCGCAGGCGCGGACGGACCGTCCAGGTGCAGGGTGACCCCACGCCCACCACAGTGCGTGCACGGCTCGCTGTATGCCTCCAGCAGTCCCTGACCGACCCGTTTGCGGGTCATCTGGACCAGCCCGAGGCTGGTCACCTCCGCGACCTGGTGGCGGGTGCGGTCCCGGCCGAGACACTCCGTCAGGCGCCGCAGGACGAGTTCGCGGTTGCTTTCCAGGACCATGTCGATGAAGTCGATGACGATGATCCCACCGATGTCCCGGAGCCGGAGCTGACGGACGATCTCCTCGGCGGCCTCGAGGTTGTTCTTGGTGACCGTCTCCTCGAGGTTCCCGCCCTTGCCGGTGAACTTGCCGGTGTTGACGTCGATGACCGTCATGGCCTCGGTGCGGTCGATCACGAGGGATCCGCCCGAGGGCAGCCACACCTTGCGGTCCAGGGCCTTGGCGAGCTGTTCGTCGACCCGGTACTCGTCGAACACGTCGGCTGGGCCGGCATGCCTGCGGACCCGGTCACGCAGGTCCGGCGCCACCATGTCGACGTAGTCCTCGATCATCGTGGCTTCCTCTGCTCCCTGCACGACCAGTTCAGCGAAGTCCTCGTTGAAGATGTCCCGGATCACTCTGATCACGAGGTCGGGCTCGCCATAGAGCAACGCCGGGGCGCTGGCCTTCGTCGCCTTACGGCAGATGTCCTCCCACTGGGCCGACAGGCGGGCCACGTCCCGGGCGAGTTCCTGTTCGCTGGCACCCTCCGCGGCGGTCCGGACGATCACTCCCCCGTTCTCCGGAGTGATTTTCTTCAGGATCGCCTTCAAGCGGGCACGTTCAGTGTCCGGAAGCTTACGGCTGATCCCGGCGTTCTGCCCGTCCGGCACGTAGACCAGGTAACGACCGGGGAGGCTGATCTGGCTGGTAAGCCGCGCACCTTTGTGACCCATCGGGTCCTTACTGACCTGGACGACGATCGACTGGCCGGACTTCAGCACCTGTTCGATCTTGCGAGGCCGTCCGTCGAGCCCGCTGGCGTCGTAGTTGACCTCACCGGCGTACAGGACGGCATTACGTCCCTTGCCGATGTCGACGAACGCCGCCTCCATGCTCGCGAGCACGTTCTGGACCCGGCCGAGGTAGACGTTGCCCGCATACGACCAGGAACTCGCCCGGGTGACGAAGTGTTCGACCAGCACCCCGTCCTCAAGCACCGCGATCTGGGTGCGGTCACCCGCGTTGCGGACGACCATGCGCCGTTCGACCGCTTCGCGGCGGGCGAGGAACTCGGCCTCGGTAACGATCGGTGGGCGGCGGCGACCGCTGTCACGGCCCTCCCGCCGGCGCTGTCGCTTGGCTTCCAGCCGGGTCGAACCGTTGACCCCGCGGACCTCGTCGTCACGGACCCGGCTTTCGCGCACGTGCACGACCGTCGTCGGGGGGTCGTCGGGAGCGACCTCGTCGACGAACGCGGTGCTGTCCCGGCGACGACGCCTGCGGCGACGGCGCGAGCTGCCCGGCAGTGATTCCTCGTCGGACACGTCCCCATCGGGCGACAGCCCGGCCCGGGACTCCCCGGGCTCGCCGGAGTCGTCCGAATCCGAATCCGAATCCCGATCCGGCTCCGAGTCGTCGGTCTCGGCACGGCCGGAGCGAGCCGGTCCGTCCCAGTCGAAATCGTCGGGACGCGTACGCGCCCCGTCGGAGGCAGGAGTGTCCAGGTCGTCGATGCCGTCGGTTTCCTCATCGGAGCGGGCACGACCCCTGCCGCGGCGGCCGCGGCGGCGGCGCCGCGTCGAACCACCGTCACCGCTGTCGTCGGCCGCCGCCTCCGCGGTCGCCGACGCCTCGACGTCGCCGTACGCGGCGAGCTCCGACTCGAGCTCGTGATCGGGATCCTCCTCGGCGTGCTGGCCGGTATCGACGGCCGGCTTCGAACGAGAGTCCGCGGAACGGCGGTCTGCGGCACGAGGGTCCCCGCCGGTACCGGCGGAAGGGCCGAAATCGGGGGTGGCCGCCCCGCCGGAGTCGTTCACGGCGTCCGCGTTCACCCTGTCGGCGCTGAACGGGGGGTTGTCGGTACCGAACGGCGAGGTCCCGCGGCGGCGACGCTGCACCGGCTCGATCGCGGCGGGCTCGGGCGCCTGGAAGGTCACCATCGTGACCGCCCGCCCACGGCGTGGTCGTGGCTCCCGCTGCGCGGCCGGGTCGGCATCGGCGATCGCCGACGTCTGGAGTCCGCCGGTCTGCGCAACCTCGGAACCGCTAAGATCGGATCGAAACGAAACCGGCCACGACCGGTCGGAGTCGGCGGGCCGCGCAGCAGCCGACGGCACGGCCGTCGGCTGCTGCACTGTCGGTTCTGCGGTCGGCGGCACCGGCGGATCGCTTTGTCGAGTCGCACCGGCGGGTTCACCGACGGCTACCGGCTTGTCCGGCGACGACGGTACGCCCAAGGGCCCGCTCGGGGCCTCGGTATTGATCTCGGTGCTGGTCTCAGCTCTGATTCCGGTCAGGGCCTCGGGCGGGAGTCCGGCAGATCGCGCGGCAGCGCGCCGCCGTCTCGGTGCGGGACGAGTGACGGGTGTCTCATCGGAGTCTGTCGAAATGTCTTCGGGCACGGGTTATGAAGCCTCTCGGGGTCCCCGGGCGCGCTGCTCTCACAGTCGCGACCGCTCAGGAACCGCTGTCTCGGTCCGGCGGGGTACCACCGGCGAATCCTGCGACGCCCTGCATCACGCATCGATTCGACCGACCAGCCGTCCTGCGTCGTCGCGGTCCGGCATGAGCGGATCCGCCACGGTGCCATCCTCCAGCAGCCGACCTTGCCCGAGCCGAAGCAGTTCGGGTGGTACTGGCGGCCGAAGACCGGCGACCACGCATAGGGCGGTCAGCATGTCGTCGGGTCGTACGGCGGGCGTCGTGTGCCGCACAACCGTATCCAGTATCGCACACGTGTCGTTCTCCGCACGGCAAACCATCAAGACCACTGCCTGACGGACATCGAACCGCCGATGTCCGTTCTTGGTGACCCGCTCCACCTCGACCAGGTCACGGACAAGCAGCGCGTCCACGGCGGCGGCCAGCTCGGCGGGCGCGACACCGGGCAACCGCACCCGCCACCGCGACGCGTCCACCAGATCCGCCAGCGGTGTCGAGGTCGCCGGCGCGCAGGCCACGACGTCCAACCCGGCTGGCAGGGCCGCGTCCAACGCCTCCCCCAGCGCCCGCGGTTGGCAATGTTCGGCCAGGGCGAGCTCGACGTACTCGGCCTCGCTGGCAGCGCCCGTGGGGGCGGCACCCAGCCAGGAGATACGCGGATGCGGGCTGAAGCCCGCCGAGTACGCCATCGGGACGTCCGCACGTCGCAGGGCGCGCTCGAAGGTCCTCGCGATGTCGCGGTGGGACAGGAAACGCAACCGCCCCCGCTTGGCGAACCGCACCCGCACCCGTGCGACGACCGGCGGCGGGGGCGGACCTTCAGGACGCCGCGGCACCGGCCGGCCTGGTCGGTACGAGCGGCAGCAGGGTCCGGCCGGTCGGGCCGATCTGGGTCTGCGTGCCCATGGTCGGGCAGACCCCGCAGTCGTAGCAGGGGGTCCAGCGGCAGTCGTCCAGCTCGGTCTCGCGCAGCGCCTCCTGCCAGTCCGACCACAACCAGTCACGATCGAGGCCGGCGTCCAGATGGTCCCAGGGCAGCACCTCGCGTTCGTCGCGCTCACGTGTGGTGAACCAGTCGAGGGACACCCCCAACGGCCCGAGCACCTCGGCGCAGGCATTCTCCCAGCGCTCGAAGGAGAAGTGCTCACTCCATCCGTCGAACCGGCCACCGTCGCGCCATACCCGTTCGATCACCGCGCCAACCCGGCGGTCACCGCGGGCGAGCAGGCCCTCGATCATGCCCGGACGCCCGTCGTGATAACGGAAACCGATCGCCCGTCCCACCTCCCGGTCGCCGCGGATCGCGTCGCGCAACATCTGCAACCGGGCGTCGGTGACCTCGTGGGATGCCTGGGCCGCCCACTGGAACGGCGTGTGCGGCTTGGGTACGAAACCACCGATCGACACCGTGCAGCGGATGTCGCGGTGCCCGCTGGCCCGCCGGCCGGCCCTGATCACCTCGCGGGCGAGGTCCGCGATCGCGAGAACGTCCTGGTCGGTCTCGGTGGGCAGGCCGCACATGAAGTACAGCTTCACCTGCCGCCAGCCCTGGGCATAGGCGGTGCTGACCGTGCGGACCAGGTCCTCCTCGCTGACCATCTTGTTGATGATCCTGCGCAGGCGTTCGGAGCCGCCTTCCGGGGCGAAGGTCAGCCCGCTGCGGCGGCCGTTGCGGGAGAACTCGTTGGCCAGTGTGACGTTGAACGCGTCCACTCGGGTCGAGGGCAGGCTGAGCGAGGTGTGGGTGCCCTCGTACCGGTCGGCCAGACCCTTGGCTATCTCACCGATCTCGGTGTGGTCAGCACTTGACAGCGACAACAACCCGACCTCGGCAAACCCGGACGCCTCCAGGCCCCGGTCGACCATCGCACCGATGGTGTCGATGGTGCGCTCCCGGACCGGACGGGTGATCATCCCGGCCTGGCAGAAACGGCAGCCACGCGTGCATCCGCGGAATATCTCCACGCTCATCCGCTCGTGCACGGTCTCCGCCAGCGGGACCAGCGGTGCCTTCGGGTACGGCCAGGCGTCCAGGTCACTCACGGTGTGCTTGGCCGGCCGGGCCAGCACATCGGGACGGTTCGGGGTGACCGCGCGGATACGCCCGTCCGGCCGGTAGTCCACGTCGTAGAAGGACGGCACATAGGCCAATCCGCGCCGAGCCAGCTGCATGAGCAGCTCCTCGCGGCCGCCGGGGCGCGCAGCGGTCTTGACGGCGCGGACGACGTCGGTGATCTCCAGGACCGCCTGCTCGCCGTCGCCGAGGACGACCGCGTCGACGAAAGCCGCGACCGGCTCGGGGTTGAATGCGGCGTGCCCGCCCGCGATGACGATCGGATGTTCCTCGCCCCGGTCGGCGGCATGCAGCGGGATGCCCGCGAGATCCAGGGCGGTCAGCAGGTTGGTGTAACCGAGCTCGGTGGAAAAGCTCACCCCCAGCAGGTCGAAGTCACCGACCGCGCGGTGGGCGTCCACGGTGAACTGGGGGATGCCGTGCTCGCGCAGCAGATCCTCCAGGTCCGACCAGACCGAGTAGGTGCGCTCGGCCAGGACGTCCGGCTGCTCGTTGAGAATCTCGTAGAGGATCTGGACGCCCTGGTTGGGAAGGCCGACCTCGTAGGCGTCTGGGTACATCAGGCACCAACGAACTACTGCGTCCTCCCACGGCTTGACCTGGGAATTTCCTTCGCCGCCGAGATAGCGCACGGGTTTGCGGACCCGCGGCAGCAACGGTTCCAAGCGAGGGAACAGCGACTGTCCGGACATGTCCGCGAGCCTACGGCACACACGCCGGCCGGAGGCGGGCTCGCCAGGCCCAACCTCCCCCGGGTTGCTACAGGGCGTAGGGGTCCGAACGGGCCCGTAGGCGGACGTTCTGCAGCAGGCCGACCGCCAGCAGGTTCGCGAACATCGACGATCCCCCGTAGGACAGGAACGGCAGGGGCAGGCCGGTCACCGGCATGACCCCGAGGGTCATCCCGATATTGACGAACATCTGGAACGCGAACCAGCACACCACCCCGGTCGCGATCATCGTCCCGAAGGCGTCACCGGAGTCGAACGCGATCGACAGCGCCCGCCACAGCACCACGCCGAGCAGTACCAGGACCCCACCGGCACCCAGAAAACCCAGTTCCTCCCCGGCGACCGTGAACACGAAGTCGGTCTGCTGCTCGGGCACGAACTGGCCCTGGGTCTGCATCCCGTTGAACAGGCCCCGGCCGATGAGACCACCGTTGGCGATCGCCGTCATGGCCTGGTCGACGTTGTACCCGGTTGACGAGGTGTTCTGGTTGTCCCGGACGAACTCGGTGAGGCGCGCTTCCTGATACGGCTTGAGCAGGTGGAACTGCAGGATGGCCCCGCCGAACAGGATCCCGCACAGGATGAGCCCGATCACCCATCGGCTCGGGGCACCGCTGACCGCGAGCATCCCGAGAATGACGAACACGAAGACCATGACGGTACCGAAGTCCGGCTGCATCATGATGAGTGCCATCGGCACGGCCGCCAGCGCGAGCACCAGGACGACGTCCTGGTGGCCGGGATTGAGCTGGATACCGGTGTCGCGGTCGTCGTGTTTCTCCCCGAGGATCATCGCCACCCCGAGGATGAGGGCCACCTTGGCGAACTCCGAGGGCTGCAGCTGGAAACCGGCCGGCAGAACGATCCAGGAGTGCGCACCGTTTATCGTCGCGCCCATGAGCAGGACGGCGATCAGACCGAACAACGATCCCAGGTACACGAACGGGGCGTATGCCCGCAGAATTCGATAGTCCACAATGGTTGCCACACCCGCGAGCGCCAGCCCGATGACCAGGTTGAGCAGATGACGCTTGAGGAATATCTGCGGGTCGCCACCGCTTTCGATCTCGCGCTGCCGCGTGGCGGACCACACCAGCAACGCCCCGACCATCGACAACGTGATCACGGAGATCTGCAGCGGCCAGTCCAGCCGGCGCAGCGGGGAGTGTCGACCCGACGCCCGGTCACGCAGCTGGCCTATCCTGCCACGCGAAGGAACCGGGGACGAACGCAGTGCCGTCGGGCTCGTCATGAACACTCCATCCATGATCACCGATAGAAGAGCGCCTGGCCTGAGGAACCCTTGAGCTTCACCAGGGACCCCGGGCTTCAGGGGGACGAGGTGGCCCGCGGGCAGACCCGTCCCCCTCGCCTATGAAGGCCCCACGGCCCAGAGCCCCGCGAACGAGAACCCCCCGAACGAGGGCCGGCTCGGCGACCGCGTACACAATCCCCAGGCCCGACGTACCCGGGACCGCAGCCGTCGCGACAGCGCCGGTGGGCCGATCCGCGAACGACACCCCGGACGGGCTGGCTGCCGGTGCCTGTGCGGCCGGTGCGGGTGCGGCACCCGTCGAGAACGTCCCGTCCTGCTCGACCCGGGGCAGTTCCGGCGGCGGTCTGCCGCCGGGCAGCGCCGCGGGGTGTCCGATGCCGTAGATACTCTGGTAGATGGCCTTGGCGGCCGGAGCCGCGTACTCGGCGCCGGTTCCGGAATCCGGAATGGTCACGACGACGACGAACTGCGGGTCGTTCGCGGGCGCGAACGAGGCGAACCAGGATGTGTCCCCGGCCCCCTCCACCTCCGCGGTACCGGTCTTGCCCGCGACTGGGATGGTGTCGTTCGGCCAGTCCGCGAACACTCCGGTCGCGGTCCCACCGCCTTCGCTGGTCACTCCGTGCAGGGCGTCGCGGATGTAGGCGAGCGTCTCGGGCGTGGCCGGAATCCTGCCGGCGACCTTGGGTTCGACGGTCCGCACGACGTGGCCGTCCGGGGACATCACCGCCTTGGCCAGGGTGGGCTGGTACAGCGTCCCACCATTGGCGATGGCGGCATAGGATGCCGCGAGCTGCAGCGGGCTGACCGACAGGTACTGGCCCTGCCCGATCGCGAACTGGACCGCCGCGCCTCCGTTGTACAGGTAGCCGTCGATGCACGCCTCCGCGGCGTACCGGCGGAACCGTTCCGCCTTGGCCGGGTCGGTGACCTCCGGGTAGCCGTCGTGGGCCCGGCGGCAGTAGGAGTCCTTCAGCTCCGTCCAGATCGCCTTCGCGCCGGCCCGGTCGACGACCGACCCGGCTGTCTCCCCCGGCAGGTCGATGCCCGTGCGGCTGCCGAATCCCATGGTGCGGGCCATCTTCATGAAGTACTCGTGGGGCTCCTGGTACGGTCCGCGACCGTTGCGCAATCCACCGTCGGCAAGCCATGCCTCGTAGGCGAACCGGTCGAAGATGACGTCACAGGAGATGACCAGGGCCTGGTGGAGGGTGATCGGCCCGGCGGACGATCCCTCGAAGTTGTGGAAGGTCTGGCCACCGACCTGCAGTGTGGGCCCGCAGTCGTAGTCGTCGGTGGTCGACGCGCCGAGGTTGGTCAGCGCGGTCAGGGTCGACACCGGCTTGAACGTCGACCCGGGCGCGCCCGAACCCTGGTAGGCCCGCGACAGCAGCGGAATCCCGTTGGCCGGGTCGGACAACGCCTTGTAGTCGGCTTCGGAAACGCCCCCGACGAACACCGACGGGTCATAGGAGGGCAGGCTCGCCATGGCGATCACATGGCCCGTCCTGGCGTCGAGCACGACACCGGAGGCGGTACGCGCCCGCCCGCCGCCGAGGGAGTCCAGTGTTTTCTGCAGAGTCTGCTCGACCGCCTGCTGGACCCCGAGGTCGAGCGAAAGCACGAGGTTGTCGCCGCTGCGCGGCGCGGTGGACGACGCAGTGCCCGCGACCCGCCCGAACCGGTCGACCTCGAGTCTCTGCACACCGTCGGCGCCCCGCAGGTCCGCGTCATAGGTGTCCTCCAGCCCGGAGATACCAACCAGGCTGTTCTGGTGGTATCCGTTCCTGGCGCCGTCGGAGTCGAGCTGCTTCTGGGTGACGGGGCTGAGATATCCCAGTTCGTGCGCGGCGAGGGAGCCGTACGGGTATTCGCGCACGGCCTGCAGGTCGGCCGAGACTCCGGGAAACCGGTCGGGATGTTCGATGACGGCCAGCGCCTGCTGCGCGGAAACGTCCTTGGCCACCGGAACCGGCTGGTAGGGCGAGCCGTTCCAGCACGGGGGCTTCACCGTGGCGGAGCAGAACTGGATGCGCCCCTTGATGTCGGCGACGGGCATCCCGATCACGTTCGACAACCGCTCCAGCACGGCCTGCCCGGAGTCCTTCTGCCGATCGGTCACCGACCGGTTGACCGATATGACCAAAGAGGTCCGGTTGCGGACGAGAGCTCGCCCCTGGTCGTCCACGATCAGGCCGCGGGTCGCGGGGGTGACGACCTCACGGACCCGGTTGGTCTCCGCGAGGTGACGGTAGTGGTCGCCGTTAAGTATCTGCAGGGTCCACAGTCGGGCGCCGAGAGTCACCAGCAGGGAGACCGCGAGGACACGCAGGACGACCAGCCGCACCCGGGTACGGTCGTCCAGCGACTCCTCGACAAAGCTCGGCCGTCTCACGGTCGCCGCCCGATCACGAACGGTCCCCGCGTGGGCGCCGCATCCCGGCCGTGACGAGCGGGAAGACGACCGGGGTCAGCACAAGCGCGTAGAGGGCCGCGCCGACCGCGCGCAGGAGCGTCTGGGTACCGGTCAGGCTCGGATGACCGATGATGCCGGCCATCGCGGCATGACCGGCCGTCCCCAGCGCCGAGGCGGCGGCGACGACAACCAGAGGCAGGTACGCCGTCCGGTCGGTCTCGTCGCCGGCGAGCCCCACCCCGTACCCGACCAGGGAGAAGACCATCGCGGTCTGGCCGAGGACGTGCGTGGAGAGCAGGTCCGCGAGCAGCCCGACGGTGAAGCCGACAACCGCGCCGACAACAGGTCCCTGACTCAGCGCCACGAAGGAAAGCACGATCAGGACGATGTCGGGGCTGCCCAGCGGCAGGTCGAGCGCGGCGATGACGGACAGTTGCAGCACGGTCAGGACGACCATCACGGCGACGGTGACCACGACGGTCCTGCCCCGAACCTCGGAGGCACGCATGCCCATGTTCCGCATGACCCCGCCTCAGCCGGTGGACGTCCTCGCCGCGGGGGCGAGTGTCGGTGTCGGGGAGATCCGCACGGGCGCGCTGGGCACGAATGACGGTGACGGCGACGCGGTGGCTGACGGCTGCTGCGACGGCGGCGCGGTAGCCGCCGGTGCCGGTGTCGGCGGCGGCGCGGTGGCCTGCGGCGGCACCGGGCGCGGCGCCAGCACCCGGTCACCCGGATCGGTCGCGGGTGTGCCGACGACGACACCGACCAGGTCCAGCGAACCCAGGGCGGCGAAGGTGGTGACCTCGGCCGAGCGCGAGAGGCCCCCATCGGAGTCCAGAACCTTGGTGACGACCCCGATCGGTACCCCACCGGCATAGTCGACACTGCCGAACGTGACCAGTCGATCACCTGTCTTCACCTGGAGTGTGGCGTCGTAGAGGGTGAACGTCAGGGCGTCCGGACCGCCTCGGCCCGCCACCGCACCGAGCAGCCTGGTGTTCTCCAGTCGCGCGCCGATATGGCTCGCCGGGCTGGAGGCCAGCTGGACCACGGCGGTGTGGGCGGTCGCGGTCAGGACCGTGCCGACGAGCCCGTCACTGTTGAGTACCAGCTTGTCCGGGGTGACCCCGTCTGCGCTACCAGCATTGATCGTGACGCTCCAGTCGGTCCCGGTGATGTCACCGATCGCGACGACCCTGGCCGGGATGATCGTGTACTGTCCCCGGTCAGCGAGCAGCCGCAGGCTGGACAGTGCCGCGGCCTGCCGCCGCGCCTCGTCATCCTCGGCCAGGCGCCGCTTGAGCTCGGCGTTCTCCGCGGCGAGGGCATCGGCGCGCTTCTGGTAGCGGTTGGGATGGGCCAGCGACGACAGGGTACGCCCGATCGGTCGGGTGACCGTGGTGACCGCTGTCTCGACCCCGCCGAAGACGTCGCGTAGCGCGCCGCGCAGGCCCGACGAGCTGTCACTCGAGCGGTAGTCAACGGTGATCAGAGTGAAGACCACGACAAGCAGCACGAGGATGATCACGCGGGAACGCCGGGTGTCACGTCCCACCACCGGCCTCCGTACCTGAGAACCTCCGTACCTGCGGACAGTCAGCGACGGGGCTCGGAGATGAGTACCTGTTGCAACGCCTCGAACTCCTCGACGCACTTGCCGGACCCCATGGCGACCGAGTGCAGCGGGTTGTCGGCTATGTGGATCGGCATGCCGGTCTCGTGGCGCAGACGTTCGTCCAGGCCGCGCAGGAGCGCTCCCCCGCCGGTCAGCACGATCCCGCGGTCCATGATGTCACCGGACAGCTCCGGCGGACACTTGTCAAGGGTGACCTTGACTGCGTCGATGACCGCGTTCACCGGCTCCTCGATTGCCTTGCGGATCTCCTCGGCGGTGACGACGATGGTCTTGGGCAGGCCCGAGACCAGGTCCCGGCCGCGAATCTCAGCACTCGGCTCGTCCGACATCTTGTGCGCGGAACCGATTGCCATTTTGATCTCTTCCGCGGTCCGCTCACCGAGCATGAGCGAGTACTCCTTCTTGACGTAGGAGATGATCGCCGTATCCAGCTCGTCCCCCGCGGTCCGGATGGACTGACTGGTCACGATCCCGCCGAGAGAGATCACCGCCACCTCGGTGGTGCCGCCACCGATGTCGACCACCATGTTGCCGGTGGGTTCGTGCACGGGCAGCCCGGCTCCGATGGCTGCGGCCATCGGCTCCTCGATGATGTAGACCTTGCGCGCGCCGGCCTGGTAGCCGGCGTCCTTCACCGCCCGCTGCTCGACTCCGGTGATGCCGGACGGGACGCACACGACCAGGCGCGGCTTGGCGAAGTGCCGCCGCCGATGGACCTTCTGGATGAAGTAGCGCAGCATACGCTCGGTGGTGTCGAAATCCGCGATGACACCGTCCTTGAGCGGACGGATCGCGACCACGTTGCCGGGAGTACGGCCGATCATCCGCTTCGCCTCGGTCCCGACCGCGAGGATCCCCGTCGTGGTGGTGTTTATCGCGACCACGCTGGGTTCATTCAACACGATTCCGCGACCACGGACGTAGACGAGGGTGTTGGCGGTGCCAAGGTCCACGGCCATGTCACGGCCTAGGAACGACAACGAACTGGACATCGTCGGATGCCGGCCTTCCCGGGTATGCGGTCTGGGTGCGCACGCAGGGCGTGTTGGGTGTACAGGGCAGGCGGTGTCCGTAACGACGTGTCCACTGCTTGTTCGACGGGCCCCATCCAGTAGTCCAGTAGTTCGGCAATCCAGTAGAGACGCTGTTGCAGATACCAGCTGTTGCAGATACCAAAGAGCGTAAACCGGGCCCCTCGAGCCTGCCGCGGGTGTGAGGGATACGTGGCGTGTAACAGTTCACGCACCACGCCGGGTCACCAGGCCTGCCAACCCCAACCCGTACGACCAGTTCTAACACTCGGAGTAGCAAGGATGCTACCTGAGACAACCCACTGAAGGCAGCCGGAGTGACAGCATTCCGTAACCCAGACGAACGAGGAACCCACCCGCCGGACGCACCGCGGGTGCACCGACCGATGAGCGGCACGCCACCGGTCGGTGCACCCGGGTCCGTTCGAGCGAGGGTCAGCTCAGCCCGGGGAAGAACAGGTCGATCTCGCGCTTGGCGGACTCGGGCGAGTCGGAACCGTGGACGAGGTTCTGCCCGATCTCCAGGGCGTAGTCACCACGCAGTGATCCCGGAGCTGCCTTGACCGGGTCGGTGGCGCCGATCAGGCCGCGCACGGCCTCGACCGCCCGCGGCCCCTGAACCACCAGCGCGACCAACGGGCCGGAAACGATGAAGTCGACCAGTTCGCCGAAGAACGGCTTGGCGGCGTGCTCGCCGTAGTGGGTCTCGGCAACCGACCGTTGCAGGGTGCGTAGCTCGAGCGCGACCAGGGTCAGACCCTTGCGTTCCAGCCGGCCGACGACCTCGCCGACGAGGCCACGGCTGACGCCATCGGGCTTGACCAGAACGAGGGTACGTTCGACGGACACGGAACTCCTTCTTCTGCTTACTCGCACGGACAGCCGCGGTATTCCGCGGCTGTTGTAGACCTTGCAGCGTGTGGACCTTGCAGCCTCGGCGGTGCGACAGACCATGATCTACAGCCACGGATCCACAGTCACGCCACGTCCGGTTCACTGGCAACCTACCGGTCAGCGACGCAGCAGGTGCCGGGCCTCCCCCACCGTCACCAACGACCCGGTCACCAGGACCCCGGCACCGCCGAGGTCGGCGTCCTGCTCGGCCAGCCGGACGCCGACGTCGAGCGCGTCGTCGAGGCGGGCGGCGACCTCCACCCGGTCGGGGCCGAAGATGTCCACCGCGACTGCCGCGAGGTCGTCGACGGGCATCGCCCGCGGTGATCCGCTCTGGGTGACGACGACGGCGTGCAACACCGATTCGAGGGTGGCCAGGATGCCGGCGGCGTCCTTGTCGGCAAGTATCCCCACGACACCGACGAGACAGTCGAAGCCGAACGCCTCGTCCACGGCCTCGACGAGCGCCTGCGCGCCCGCGAGGTTGTGTGCGCCGTCCAGCAGCACCGTGGGCGAGCGCCGGACCACCTCGATGCGCCCCGGGGAGTCGGCCTGGGCGAAGCCCGCCTGCACCGCATCGATGTCGAGCAGCTCCCGGCCGCCGCCGAGGAAGCTCTCGACAGCCACCAGCGCGCATGCGGCGTTGTGGGCCTGGTGCTGTCCGTGCAGGGGCAGGAACAGGTTCTCGTAGACCCCGCCGAGCCCACGGACAGTCACCATCTGCCCGCCAATCGCGACGGTACGGCCGAGAACCCCGAACTCCAGCCCTTCCCGCGCCACCGTCGCCCCCACCTCGGCGCACCGGCGTAGGAGCACCTCGGCTGCCGGCAACGGCTGCTGGGCGAGCACGGCGAGCGCGCCCGGATGGATGATTCCGGCCTTCTCCACTGCCACCGCCTCGGGGGTGTCCCCGAGCTCCGGGTGATCGATGGAGATCGGGGTCACGACCGCCACCGCGGCGTCCAGGACATTGGTCGCATCCCAGGCCCCGCCCATCCCGACCTCGACGATGGCGACGTCGACCGGCGCGTCCGCGAACGCCGAGAACGCCATCGCGGTTAGCAGTTCGAAGAACGTGACCTTCTCCGGATGCCGGCCGTCGACAAGCTCGGCGCACGCGATGACGTCGTCGTAGGCCCGGGTGAAGACGTCCGCCGGGGCGGGCCGGCCGTCCAGGCTGATGCGCTCGGTGACGCTCTCCAGGTGCGGGGAGGTGTAACGGCCAGGTCTGATCCCGAATGCGCGCAGCAGCGAGTCCGCCATGCGGGCGGTGGAGGTCTTGCCGTTGGTCCCGGTCAGATGGATCGACGGGTAGGCCCGCTGCGGCCGGCCCAACAGATCGACCAGGTCGCGCATCCGTTCCAGATCCGGGAGCATCCGGTGCGGGAAACGTCCGGCCAGGGCCTTCTCGACCCGGGCGAGACCGGCATCGTCGTCTGCCACCACGTCAGGCCGACTTCTCCTGGCGAGGGGTTCGCTTGGACGCGGCAACGTCACGGTCACGCGGGACCAGCGTCGGGTTGACGTGTTCCAGAACGACCTCACGCGTCACCACGGCCCGGGCGACGTCCTTGCGGCTCGGGATGTCGTACATGACCGACAACAGGACCTCTTCCATGATCGCACGCAGCCCCCGCGCGCCGGTTCCGCGCAGAATCGCCTGATCCGCGATCGCGTCGAGGGCGTCCGCGGTGAAGTCGAGGTCGACGCTGTCCAGCTCGAACAGTTTCTTGTACTGCCGGACCAGCGCGTTCTTCGGCTCGGTGAGAATGCGGATCAGCGCCTCCCGGTCGAGGTTCGACACACTGGTGATCACCGGTAGACGACCTATGAACTCGGGAATCATCCCGTACTTGAGCAGATCCTCCGGCATGACATCGGTGAAGACACTCGCGGCGTCCGGATCGTCCTTTCCATGCAGGACCGCCCGGAATCCCAGCGATTTCTTGCCTATACGCGAGTCAATGATACGGTCAAGTCCGGCAAAAGCTCCACCCACGATGAACAGGACATTTGTGGTGTCGATCTGGATGAACTCCTGGTGCGGGTGTTTGCGACCGCCCTGGGGCGGCACGCTCGCGGTCGTCCCCTCCAGTATTTTCAGCAGCGCCTGCTGAACACCCTCGCCGGAAACATCCCGAGTGATGCTCGGATTCTCCGACTTACGCGCGATCTTGTCGACCTCATCAATGTAGATGATGCCGGTTTCAGCTTTCTTGACATCGTAGTCGGCAGCCTGGATAAGTTTGAGCAGGATGTTCTCGACGTCCTCGCCCACGTAGCCGGCCTCGGTGAGCGCCGTTGCGTCGGCGATCGCGAACGGGACGTTGAGCATCCGAGCGAGGGTCTGCGCCAGCAGTGTCTTGCCGCACCCGGTAGGCCCCAGCAGAAGAATATTACTTTTCGCAAGCTCTACATCACTCTTGGCGTCGCCGCCAGCCCCACCGGCCTGGACCCGCTTGTAGTGGTTGTAGACGGCAACCGACAGGGTCTTCTTGGCCTGCTCCTGACCAACGACATAGCTGTCCAGGAACTCATAGATCTCGCGCGGCTTCGGCAGCTCGTCCCACTTGAGATCGGAAGATTCCGACAGCTCTTCCTCAATGATCTCGTTGCAGAGATCGATGCACTCGTCACAGATGTAGACGCCCGGTCCGGCGATGAGCTTCTTCACCTGTTTCTGGGACTTGCCGCAGAACGAGCACTTGAGCAGGTCGCCGCCGTCACCTATGCGTGCCACCGAGGACTCAGTCCCTTCGTCCAGACGATGGTGTCGCCTGCAGGTCAGGGGCGGCCTGGCCGCCCAGTCGTCGCCTGTCTGTTACTATCCTGCCCGCGTTACCGACTGTTGCGCATGCCGGCGACTTCGGGCTGATGGCCGTCACATCCTCGTGTGGGGACGGTACCTCTTACAGACGCCCCGTGAGAGCTCTATCGCGCGGCTCGCGTGGATCAGCCTATGGTCCGCCTGCCGCGTCCCGGCACGTCCACGCCGTACGGATTGAATCTGTGGACGCCGCGGGACGCGGCACCCATCCCACCGGCCGGTCACCCATCTGACTACCCACTGCTCGATACCCACCTGGCACCGCGGGGAAGCAGCCCCGAACACCCCCGCGGACAACACGATCATGCGCCTTCCGCGCCCTGGACCCCTCACCGGACCGGCAAAGCCGGTCCGGTGAGTCCGGAAGAGCCGGATCCCTTGGGTGCTGCAGGCCAAAGGTGGGTGCTGCAGGCCAAAGGCGGCGCGATCATGCTTTTGCCACGCTCCGCCGGTCGCTAACGAGCGACTGACGAAGCGGCCGTCAGCCGGGAGGACTTACGCGTCGAGATGACCTCGTCGATCAGCCCGTACTCCTTGGCCTCGGCCGCGCTGAATATCTTGTCGCGCTCGATGTCCCGGCGGATCTCCTCCTCGGTGTGGCCGGTGTGCCGGGCAAGCATCCGCTCCAGCAACGAGCGCATCCGCAGGATCTCCCGCGCCTGGATCTCGATGTCGCTGGACTGGCCCTCACCCTGCCCGGACGGCTGGTGCACCAGGATGCGGCTGTTCTCCAGCCCGAAGCGCTTGCCGGGGGTGCCGGCGGTGAGCAGCACCGCCGCGGCCGAGGCCGCCTGCCCCATGCAGATCGTCTGGATGTCGGGCCGGACGAACTGCATCGTGTCGTAGATGGCTGTCAACGAGGTGAAGGACCCGCCCGGCGAATTGATGTAGATCGAAATATCGCGATCGGGATCCTCGGACTCCAGGAACAGAAGCTGCGCCATCACGTCGTTGGCGGACGTGTCGTCGATCGGCACACCCAGGAAGATGATGCGCTCACGCAGGAGCTTCTCGTACGGATCGAGAGCGATCTCGCCGCGGCTGGTCTTTTCGATGACCCGCGGAAGGACGTATCGGCTGACGGGCTGGCGGCTGTTCCCGCCCTGACCGGTGATCGGCTGGTTCATGTCTGAGTGCCTCCGCGACGGCTTGTGATGATCGGTGGCCGATGTCGACGGTGCGGGCCAAGCGTCCCGCGCGCTCTTCGGGCCAGTCCGGTGGATAGCGGTCGATTCGCACGATTGAAGATCCACCAGACCGGCCCCAGCTCGACTGGCTAGCTGACCGAGCTCTCGCTGGGAACCTGGCGGGCCTGCGAGACGACATGGTCGACGAACCCATAGTCCCTGGCCTCCTCGGCCGTGAACCAACGATCGCGGTCGGAGTCCCGCTCGATCTGCTCGATGGGCTGGCCGGTGTGGAACGCGATCCGCTCCTGCATCGTCCGCTTGGTGTAGAGCATCTGCTCGGCCTGGATCGCGATGTCGGAGGCGGTACCGCCGATACCACCGGAGGGCTGGTGCATCATGATCTTTGTGTGCGGAAGCGAGTAGCGCTTGCCCGCCGCGCCTGCGCACAGGAGGAACTGGCCCATCGATGCGGCGAGACCGAGAGCCACCGTCGCAACGTCGTTTTCGACGTACTGCATGGTGTCGTAGATCGCCATGCCGGCACTGACCGAACCACCGGGAGAATTGATGTACAGGAAGATGTCCCGATTCGGATCCTCGGCGTTGAGCAGCAGCAGCTGGGCACAGATCGTGTTGGCGATCTGGTCCTCGACCACCGAACCCAGGAAAATGATCCGTTCGCGCAGCAGACGGTTGAAGACCTGCTCGTCGAAACCGACCCCACCCTGCCCCGGCGAGCGCAGCTGCGGGACGGCCAAACTCGGGGCTGCGATATCACTCACGGTTAGCTCCTTGGCTTCCTCGCACTGGCGGCGGTTGATCTGACCGGCTCGACACTATCTGTGACCCGCGGCGGTTCCGGGAGTTCATGCTCGATGTTCGCGCTAGGCGTGAGGACGAGCCAGTCCGAAATCATCTTAATTCGGACATTCAGGTGTAATACGAATACCGGTCAGGTGGATGTCGGGTGGATGAGGACCCGGGCAGCAGCCCGGAAGATCCTCATCCACCCGGCGACGGTGAGTGCCAGGATGGTCAGGCGTTGGGCGCGGGACTGACCGAAACGTCGCCGGCCACCGCGTCGCTGCCGTCGGTGTCAGTGGCGGTGTCGCTCGCGGCGGCACCGCGGGCGTCGCTGCCGCCGGCATCGGCGGATGCCGCCACCGCACCCTCTTCGACCCCCTCGGCCTCATCATCAGCCTCGGCATCATCGGCCTCGGCCGCCGCTTCCGGCCGGCGAGGCAGTGCCAGCTCCACCGCGTTACCCTCGGCGTCGACGACCTTCACCTGCTCCAGCAGGAAGTTGAGGGCCTTGCCACGCAGGGTGTCCGCCATGATCGAGGCGAGCCCCTCGCCCTGGGAGATCTGCTGGGCAAAGACCTCCGGACTCAGGCCCGCGCGCTGCGCCCGGCCGATCACCTGCTCCATCAGCTCGCCCTGTTCGACACCGATCTGCTCGGCGTTGATCACGGTATCCAGGATGAACTGGGACCGCAACGCCTTTGCGGCCAGCTGCCGCAACTCGTCGCGGTATTCCTGCTCGGTCTGGCCGAGCGACTCCAGATAGGAGTCACGGTCGAGGCCCAGCCGCTCGAGCTCGCGGAAGAGACGGTGCTCACGGGCCTCGACCTCGCTGTCGAGGACCGATTCCGGTACCGGCACGTCGATCCACTCGATCAGGCTGTCGAGGATGCGCTCCCGTGCCTGATTGAACTGGTTGAGCCTGGCGCCCCGGTCAAGGCGCTCACGGACGTCCTCGAGCAGCTCCTCCAGCGAGTCGAATTCGCTGGCGGTTGTCGCGAAGTCGTCGTCCAGCTCAGGAAGCTCACGCTCCTTGACGCCACGGATGGTTACCGTGACCTCGGTTGAGCTCCCGGCGTACTCACCGGCGAGCAGCTCGGTCTGGAACGTCCGGCTCTCGCCCTCGGACGCGCCGGTCACCGCCTCGTCAAGACCGTCGACGAGATCACCGCTCCCGACCTCGTACGACATGCCGGTGGCGTCGGCACCCTCGACGGCCTCACCGTCGACGGTCGCGGACAGGTCGAGCGAGATGAAATCACCGGCCTGTACCGGACGCTCCACGGGCTTGAGGACGGCGAACCGCTCCCGCAGCGTCGTCAGCTGGGACTGGAGCTGCTCCTCGGTGACCTCGGTCGCATCGACGGTGACCTCGAGACCGTCGTAGTCGGGCAGGGCGATGTCCGGCCGGACGTCCACCTCAGCGGTGAACACCAGCGGGGCACCGTCGGAGAACGAGCTGATGCCCACCTCGGGAGGCGACAGGACGTCGACCTCCTCCTGGCGCACGGCGTCGGTGTAGAACCGGGGCAGGGCGCTGTTGATGGCCTCCTCGAGGATCGTCCCCCGTCCGAGACGCTGGTCGAGGATGCGCGGAGGTACCTTGCCCGGCCGGAAGCCGGAAACCCGGACGTCCCGCGCGAGTTTGCGGTAGGCGGCGTCGACAGACGACTTGAGCTCGTCGAAGGGCACCTCGACGGTCAGCTTGACCCGGGTGGGGCTAAGGGTTTCCTTAGTGGCCTTCACGGCGCGGCTAACTCCTGATGCGGCGGTGGATCGGATGGACGCGCCGAGATTACCGGTCGGGGCGGGGAGACTCGAACTCCCGATCTCCTGCACCCAAAGCAGGCGCGCTAGCCACTACGCTACGCCCCGTGGCGTTGCTCCTCCATCCTACGGGGTAGAGTCTCTACGATGCCTCGCGGGTGTAGCTCAATGGCAGAGCCCCAGCCTTCCAAGCTGGCCATGCCGGTTCGATCCCGGTCACCCGCTCCACAGCAGCGGTAGCGTTCATGTCCGTGAGCGCTACCCTCGTCGCCAAAGGCCTGGCCGCCGGATACGGCGGACGGCAGCTGTTCAGCCAGCTGGATCTCGTCCTCGGCCCGGCTGAGGTCATCGGGCTGGTCGGCGCGAACGGTGCGGGCAAGTCCACGTTGCTCCGCCTGCTGGCGGGCCTGGCCGCTCCTGCGCACGGCACGGTGCGGCTACGCCCGCCGACGGCGTCGGTGGGCTACCTCGCGCAGGAACCCGACCGGCGTCCCGGTGAGACGGTGCACGGTTTCCTCGCCCGGCGCACCGGCGTTGCGCAGGCCCAGCGCCGGCTCGACGACACCTCCGACGCGCTGTCCCGGCAGGAACCCGGCTCGGACGACGGCTACACGGAGGCGCTGGAACACTGGCTGGCCCTGGGTGCCGCCGACTTCGACGAGCGCGCGGCGGCGGTGGCAGCGGACATCGGGCTCGCGATCGACCTGGACGCCCGGATGACCGCGCTGTCGGGCGGCCAGGCGGCCCGAGCGGGGCTCGCCGCCCTGCTGCTGAGCAGGTTCGACGTCTTCCTGCTCGACGAGCCCACCAACGACCTCGATCTGGACGGCCTGGCCCGCCTGGAGGAGTTCGTCAGCGGTTTGCGGGCGGGTGTGGTGGTGGTCAGTCATGACCGGGAGTTTCTCGCCCGCACCGTCACCGGCGTCTGCGAACTGGACCTCGCTCAACAACAGGTCGGCTTCTTCGGGGGTGGCTACCAGGCATACCTCGATGAGCGCGCGGTGGCCCGCAGGCACACCCGCGAAGCCTACGAGGAGTACGCGCAGCGCCGTGACGCGCTGAGCGACCGGGCCCGGACCCAACGGTCCTGGATGGACAAGGGGGTGCGCAACGCCCGGCGCAAGTCCAGCGACAACGACAAGATCGGCCGTAACCTGCGCGCCGAGACGTCCGAGAAGCAGGCCGCCAAGACCCGGCAGACCGAACGCCTGATCGAACGCCTTGAGGTCGTCGCCGAACCCCGCAAGGAGTGGGAGCTGCGGATGCACATCGCCGCGGCACCGCGATCCGGTGCCGTGGCGGCGGCGCTGACCGCCGCGGTGGTCCGCCGCGGCGAATTCACCTTGGGGCCGGTCACCGCACAGATCGACTGGGGCGACCGGGTGACCATCACCGGACCGAACGGATCCGGCAAGTCCACGCTGCTCGCCACGATGCTCGGCCGGATCCCGCCCGAGCACGGCCAGGCCGCACTCGGGCCGGGGGTGCTGGTCGGCGAGATCGACCAGGCTCGCGAGCTGTTCGCGGTCGACGGCTCGGTTCTCGACGTCCTCGCCCGACTGCTGCCCGACATGGTCACCGCCGACCTGCGGACCCTGCTGGCCAAGTTCGGCCTGCGCGCGGACCACATGAGGCGAGCCGCCGCCACCCTGTCGCCAGGTGAACGCACCCGGGCTGCTCTCGCCCTGCTGCAGGCCCGCGGGGTCAACCTGCTGGTCCTGGACGAGCCGACGAACCACCTCGACCTGCCCGCGATCGAACAGCTGGAAGAAGCTCTCGCCGGTTACCCCGGGACGCTGGTCCTGGTGACCCACGACCGTCGGATGCTGAGCGCGGTTCACACCACCCGCCGCTGGCAGGTCGAGGCCGGCCAGGTCACCGAGACGAGCTGACCGGCCGGGCGAGCCAAGCTGACCAGCCGGGCGAGCCGACCGGAAAGCCGCTGAACAACGGCGTCCGAGCAGCGAACGGGGCGGGACCACGCCCACGACCCGGCGGTCCCGTGGTCCGTCCCGCAGCCGGCGATCGGGCGGAGGAGTTTGCCGGACACAGTTCGTCAGGCACGATCGGACCTATCATGACGCTCGCCGACCAGCTGCCCGCGCACCCCGATCCCGACAGCATCTTCGACGCGTTCACCGCGTGGACGCAGGGACAGGGTCTGACCCTCTACCCCGCCCAGTCCGAGGCGCTCATCGAGGTGGTGTCCGGATCCAACGTCATCGTGGCCACCCCAACCGGGTCCGGCAAGAGCCTCGTGGCCACCGGCGCCCACTTCGCCGCGATGGCCCACGGCCGGCGCAGCTTCTACACCGCGCCCATCAAGGCGCTGGTGTCGGAGAAGTTCTTCGCCCTGTGCGCCACGTTCGGCCCGGGGAGTGTGGGGATGATGACCGGGGACGCCGGCGTCAACGAGACCGCCCCCGTCATCTGCTGCACCGCCGAGATCCTGGCCAACATCGCCCTGCGGGACGCAGCGGCCGCCCAGGTGGGGCAGGTCGTGATGGACGAGTTCCACTTCTACGCCGATCCCGACCGCGGCTGGGCGTGGCAGGTGCCGCTGCTCGAGCTCGCGGACACGCAGTTCGTCCTCATGTCGGCCACCCTCGGTGACGTCCGCCGCTTCGAGGAGGATCTGACTCGCCGGACCGGCCGGCCGACCGCCGTCGTCCGGTCCGCGCAACGCCCGGTACCGCTGTTCCACCGCTACGTGACCACTGCGCTGCACGAGACGCTGGAAGAGCTGCTGAGCACCCACCAGGCACCGGTCTACGTCGTCCACTTCACCCAGGCGTCGGCGCTGGAACGCGCCCAGTCGCTGATGAGCATCAACGTGTGCAGCCGTGCGGAGAAGGACGCCATCGCCAAGACGATCGGCGGATTCCGGTTCACCGCCGGGTTCGGCCGGACCCTGTCCCGCCTGGTTCGGCACGGCATCGGCGTCCACCACGCCGGCATGCTCCCGAAGTACCGCAGGCTGGTGGAGCTGCTCGCCCAGGAAGGACTCCTGAAGATCATTTGTGGCACCGACACCCTCGGCGTCGGGATCAACGTGCCGATCCGTACGGTCGTGTTCACCGCCCTGTCCAAGTACGACGGAACGCGGACGCGCCACCTCGGCGCCCGGGAGTTCCACCAGATCGCCGGGCGTGCCGGCCGCGCCGGCTACGACACCGTCGGCACGGTCGTCGTGCAGGCGCCCGAGCACGTCGTGGAGAACGAGCGTGCTCTGGCCAAAGCCGGGGACGACCCCAGGAAGCGGCGGAAGATCGTCCGCAAGAAGCCCCCGGAAGGGTTCGTCTCCTGGGGCACGGCAACCTTCGAACGGCTCGTGGCCGCCGAGCCCGAACCCCTGACGTCGAGCTTCGCCGTCAGCCACTCCATGCTCCTCAACGTGATCAACCGGCCGGGTGACGCCTTCGCCGGCATGTGCCGTCTGCTCACCGACAACCACGAGACCCGGCCCGCCCAGCGCCGGCACATCCGCCGGGCCATCGCCATCTACCGGGCGCTGCTCGCCGCCGGAGTCGTGGAAAAACTTGCCGTGCCGGACGCGGCCGGCCGCACCGTCCGCCTCACGGTCGACCTGCAGCTCGGCTTCGCCCTCAACCAGCCGCTGTCCCCCTTCGCCCTGGCCGCTCTGGAGCTGCTCGACCGCGACTCACCCGGCTACGCGCTGGACGTCCTGTCGATCCTTGAGGCCACCCTGGACAACCCTCGTCAGGTCCTGTCCGCCCAGCAGTTCAAGGCCCGTGGCGAGGCCGTCGCCCAGATGAAGGCGGACGGCGTCGAGTACGAACAGCGCCTCGAACTGCTGGAGACGGTCACCTATCCCAAACCGCTGGACGAACTCCTCGGCGCCGCGTTCGCGATATATCGGCGCGGCCACCCGTGGGTCGCCGACCACGAACTCGCGCCCAAGTCGGTGGTGCGGGACATGTACGAGCGGGCCATGACCTTCGTCGAGTACATCGGGTTCTACGGCCTGGCCCGCTCCGAGGGGCTGCTGCTGCGCTACCTGGCCGACGCCTACAAGGCCCTGCGGCAGACCGTCCCCGAGGAGGCCAGGACCGAGGAGCTGACCGATCTCACCGAGTGGCTGGGGGAACTGGTCCGCCAGGTCGACTCCAGCCTGCTGGACGAGTGGGAGCAGCTGCGCAACCCGACACCGGATGGCCCGCCCGTTCGAATCGACTCCCAGCCCCCGGCGGTGACCGCCAACGTCCGCGCGTTCCGGGTGCTCGTCCGCAACGCGCTGTTCCGGCGGGTGGAACTGGCGGCGCTGCGGCACTATGACGATCTCGGCGCGCTCGACGCCGACGCAGGCTGGGACGCCGACCGGTGGGAGCAGGCCCTGCGGCTGTACTTCGACCTCCACGACGAGATCGGCACCGGCCCCGACGCCCGCGGCCCCGGATTTCTGATCATCGACACCGAGCCGGGGCGCTGGACGCTGCGGCAGATATTCGCCGATCCGGCCGGCGACCACGACTGGGGCATCAGCGCCGAGGTCGACCTCGCCGCCTCCGACGAGGCCGGCAGCGCCGTCCTGCGCGTCACCGCCGTCGACCAGCTCTGAGCGACCCGAGGACCTGAGCCTACGGAAAGTCCCCCGAGAGTTATTCAGAACTCCCCGATCAAGATCTGTAGCGACGCTCCGACCTGTGACGATGCATGATCTAGATCACCTGAGCTAGAGGTTCTGAATAAGCTTCCTGGATTGGGAAGGGCAGGGCAGCGGTCCACGTGGCTTGGCGCGGCCATACTGTGGGTGTTCCCGTTGTTTGCTCCGCCCGTCGCCGAGCGCGTGCAGCAGGAGTTCGAACATGATCCGTCAGCACGGTCGGGGGAACTTGCACAGCTGTTCATGCGTATCGCGCTTCTCAGGATGCTCCACAACTTCGTTGACCATCCCGATCTGGTATTGATCCTCGCGCCGAACACGGCCAGGCGGGGTAGGCATCCGGGCACAGTGGCGCAGACGTCCGGCCCCGCGCCACCCGCGGGCAGTGGGAGGGGTGGTGGGTGAAGGGAGAGTGAGCAGCGCTTCCTTACCCGAGTCTGCCTGCTTGTCCGGGTATGCCCGCCGCAGAGTCACGCAGCATGGCCCGGACGCGCATGAGCGCGAAGCCGAGCAGATTGCGTCCGGGCCATGCCGAAGGCCGGTGGGCACGGCTGTCGTCGGCGGCCAGGCCGATCCCCCACACCCGGTCCAACGGGCTCGCCTCGACGAGTACACGATCCCCCGTGCCGAGCAGGTAGTTGCGCAGCGACGGATGCTGAGTGAACTTCGCCGCGTTACCTTGGACCACAATGTCGAAGCAGTGTTCGTTCCACACTGTCTCGTCGAAGCCGCGTACCTGCCGTCCGTATTTTTTCGCGGCGGCGGGATCCGAGGTGGCAAGAACTCCTCGCGCGGCAACAAGGTCACCGAATAACCGGGCCTTGCGTTCCATCATGAAGTGCTCGGCCGTCGGGTAGCGCAGCCCGTCCACGGTGAAGGCGGACGGCCACCACTGGCTCAGACATCCCGTACCGACACCGCGGGCACCACCGCGCGGTGACCGGTGACCCCAGAAGAACAGAAGATCCAGTTCTTGCCCGGCCTGCTCCAGCAGGACCAGGTCCTCGACTTGGGACGCGCTCGCCGATGTGGTCACGGCCTGATGGTCGCACGAGCAGCCTGACCTTCAACAGCGTTCGCCCCAGCAAAGCGACCTGATCCTCGCCGCCACCGGTATCCCGCACGAAGGCGGCGGAACCAGTCAGTTGTGACGCCGGGCTGAGCGGCCGGCGCGTTGTTCCCTTCCCCGATCGTCACCAGGATGCGGCCGCGCCTGCCCGTGACGGCGCCGGGGACGACGTTCGGGTGTGGGGACGGCACGACGTCCGGCGGGATCGTCGGCTGATCGTTGTGGTGCCGATCGCTGTGGTGGCGGCTGTCGTGATACAGGTTCCTGTGGTGCCAAAGGGAGAAAAAGGGCCACTATTTGCAAATCACATGAAAGCTGCATCTGCAAGACCTTCGCCAGAAAGACCCGGCCGGCAGGACCCCTGGAGCCGTCTGAGACAAGGACCGCCCGGGCCGTCCTGAACACCCGGTTCGCACCACTGTGTCCCCGGTTCTGTTCCCGGTCGCACCCTCGTCAGTCGGACTCTTGCGATCGACCGGTCACCGTGAGCACTTGTTGTCGATCCAATCGGCGAGCTGCCCCCGGAGCGCAAGCTCTCCGGGGCTCTGCGACACACGGCCGGCAAGCTGACGGGCGTTCTCGTCCGGTGCAAGGTCGCGGATCGTCAGGGCGACCAGCCGGGCCGCGTCCGCGCTCGAACGGACGTCCGCCGACCGGGCGTCGATCTGCGAGCAGAGTGCATCGGTGCCGGCCTGTCTGGTCTCCTCGGACACCGCGCCACAACCGACCAGGCCGATGACCACCGCGGTGGTGACGGCCGGGCCGACCAGCCGGACACGCCGGGCACGGTTGCGAGCCATGGTTGGCATGGTCCGGTCTCCCTCCGGGCATTCGGCGAGCCGCCGACACCTGATGACGCTATCGCCCACAAGGCACCATCCCAGCCGGTCACACCGATCGGCAACAGTCGGTTTGCGGACACCGCTGTCGTCGGCAGCAGCGCCGGCAGACTAACGTCGGATGGTGTGCGGGTGGCAACCTGGAACATCAACTCAGCGAAGGCGCGGCAGGCCCGCTTGATCGAATGGCTGGACCGGGTCCAGCCGGACGTCGTGTGCCTGCAGGAGACCAAACTGTCCGACGAGGCCTTCCTCGAGCTTTTCGACGAGGACCTCTTCCGGCGCGGTTACCGCGTCGCCCACCACGGCGACGGACGCTGGAACGGCGTAGCGATCTTCTCACGGGCCGGCCTCGACGACGTCGAGCCCGGTCTCGTGGACGGCCCGGGATTCCCCGAGCCCGAACCGCGGGCGCTCGCCGCAACCTGCGGCGGCATCCGGATCTGGTCGCTGTACGTGCCGAACGGACGCGCGATCGACGATCCGCACTACGCCTACAAGCTCAGCTGGCTCGCCGCGCTCCACGCATCCGTCGAAAAGGCCCTCACGACCGCTCCGGTGATCGCTTGCGGCGACTTCAACATCGCCGCGACCGACGCCGACGTCTGGGACCCGTCCGCCTTCGTCGGTGCCACGCACGTCACCGACGCCGAGCGGCGGGCACTGCGGGAGCTGACCGACCTCGGCCTGGTCGACGTCATGCGCAAGCGCTGGCCGGACGACCAGGTGTTCACCTACTGGGACTATCGGGCGCTGATGTTCCCGAAGAACATGGGCATGCGCATCGATCTCCTCCTCGCCAGCGGGAACCTGGTCGACCGGGTACGCGCGGTGTGGGTCGACCGGCAGGCCCGCAAGGGGACGGGCACCTCTGACCACGCGCCCGTGGTCGTCGACCTCGACGAGGCACCGGATGGCGACATCGGTCCGATGGTCCCGCCGCCATCCGCGCCGCGGGCGGCCGCCGCCCGCGGCCGCACAACAGGAAAACCGGGGAGGACGGCAGCGAAGCCGGACGCGGCGGCCAGCCGCACCGGAACCGGAACCGATGCCGGCACCGATGCCGCGGACGCAGATACCCAGAACACGGGAGAGCAGGTACAGCAGATACGCAGACGGACTGACCGGCCGAGGTAGGGCAGGCCCCGGTGGTGCCGTGGACCGATCCGGCACCACCGGGCGACGCGTGGCCGCCGTGGTCAGCGGCCCGGCATCCCCTCGGCCTCGACCGCCTGCACCGGCTCGGACGGCCGGCTGTCCGACGTCTCGGACGACTCGGCATCCGCCAGGGCCGAGAAGGTGCCCGGGATAACCGGGATGCGTGTCCCGTAGGCAGACGCGAGCGCACCCGCGAGCCGGACCGACAGCACGCCCTTGTCGTAGGTCGCGGAGATCTGGTCGGCGCCTACCCCCTCTGGCAGGGTGAACTCACGGTGGAAGGCCCCGTACCGGCGTTCCCGCACGACGACGCGACCGTTGTCGTTCTCGCGGCTGTCCGCGCGCTCCCCGCGGATGACGAGCCGGCCACGCTCCAGCTCGACCGCGACGTCCTTGTCGATGTCGGCACCGGGAAGCTCGAGGTGGACGACAACATCATTGCCGTCGATAACCACATCGGCTACTGGGGCGAAACCAACGCGGGGCATCCGCGGCCGGTCGGAGGCATCCCAGCTACGCTGGACGATCTCGTGGAACTCCCGGTCCAGACGCCCGAACGCGGCGAACGGCTCCCACAGGTAGGTGCTCATGGCTACTCCTTCCAGGTTCGACCCCTGCCCCGGCCAACCACTAACCGACGACTAACATCACCGGCTTGGGATCGTCTCAGAATTGTTGAGTCTAACAGACTCAGACTTATGAACGGTTAGCGAAGCAGTCTGGTTCCCGACGTCACAGCGAACCCGTCGGACCGCTGATCCACACACTGGGCGCCCGGAGCCGGCACCAGACCTGCACTGGACGGCATGCGAGGGTCTGCCCTCAACGGCACGCCTGCCCAGGGGAGGTCATAATCCGGATGCCACCCGATCAGGCGTCCCGCGCGACCATCGACCATGCCCCGAGAAGCAGCACGATTGCCGCATAGACGCCGAGCATCGCGATACTTCCCCCGGCGGACAGGCTCATAGCCGGAGGATTCACGGTGACGACCGAGACCGCCATCATCGCGGGCAGGTAGGGCAGGATGTTTTCCTGCAGGCCCCCGGGCAGGAACTGAACGGCGATCTGCAGCACCACCATGACGCCGAACAGGACGCCCAGAGCTCCCGCGGTATGGCGGATCGCGGCCGCGAGCCCCAGCCCGATCAGCCCGATCAGCGTGAGATAGGCGGTGGCACCGAGGATGATCCTGAACATTTCCGGATCACCGAGCGAGGCCTGCTGGCCGGTCGAATGCAGCAGTCGCTGACCGAGCACAAAGGCGATAAAGCAGGCGACGAACGAGCCGGCCATCACCACACCCGCGAAGACCACGGCCTTCGCCGCAAGCACGACCAGCCGGTTCGGGACGGCCGCGAAGGTCGTCCGGATCATCCCGCTGCCGTACTCCGAGCTGATCACGAGAACGCCGAGAGCGCCCAGTGCGATCTGGGCCATGAAGATTCCACTGAGGCTGAGCGCGGCTGGTTCCCCGCCGACGTCCCCGCCCTGGTTGGCGGTTGCTCCGCACACGACCGCGGCCAGGCCGATGGTGATGGCGAAGGCCGCGAACAGTGTCCAGTACGTGGACCTGACGGTCCACAGCTTCGTCCACTCGGAGCGCAGGGCGTTACCGAAGGTGTCGGCAGCCGGATGACCGGCGGGTGCGGCGGCGGCCACGGCAGGCAACGGGGCCGATGCTGTCGAAGGCCGGGGCGGGGCGGCGTTACCGGCCCGGCTGCCGACCGGGTCCGGGGGCAGGTCC
>NZ_CAAAFR010000046.1:8128-50091 GCF_900634745.1 Protofrankia symbiont of Coriaria ruscifolia | reverse complement strand
TTACCGGCCCGGCTGCCGACCGGGTCCGGGGGCAGGTCCGGGGGCAGGTCCGGGGGCATGGTGTCGACGATCTCCGAGGGGGAGTCGATGACGTTCGGAGGCACGAAATCCGAGGGCATGGGGTCAGGGCCTCGATCCGGCGGTTGTGGGCGTGGTGGAGGACTCGAGCGAGAGCAGGTCCGTCCCGGTCCGGTAGTCGACCGAGTCCCGGGTCAGGTCCATGAAGGCTTCCTCCAGTGAAGCCTGCTGGGACGACAGTTCGTGGAGGACGACGCCGTGGGCGGCAGCGAGCTCACCCACTGCGGGTGCGTCCATCCCCAGGACTTCCAGGCCCCCGTCCGGCCCGGACTGCACGTTCACGCCCGGCTGGTCCCGGGTCAACAGCGTCGACAGCCGTCCGGCCTGCGGGGAGCGCACCCGAACCCGGTTGCGCGAGCTGGTGGAAAGCAGTTCCGCGACGCTCGCGTCCGCGACGAGCCGACCTCGCCCGATCACGATGAGATGGTCGGCGGTCAGGGCCATCTCACTCATCAGATGGCTGGAGACCAGCACCGTCCGTCCTTCGGCGGCCAGCTGTTTCATCAGCGTGCGGATCCACCGGATACCTTCTGGATCCAGGCCGTTCACCGGCTCGTCAAAAAGCAGCACACCCGGATTGCCGAGCAGCGCGGCCGCGACGCCGAGGCGCTGTAACATCCCGAGCGAAAATGTACGGATCCGCCGCGGGGTGACGCCGGCGAGGCCCACCATTTCCAGAACGGCGCTCACCCGAGACGGATCGATGCCGTTGCTCCGCGCGATACACAGCAGATGGTGGGAAGCACTGCGACCAGCGTGTACGGCACGTGCGTCCAGGAGCGCTCCCACCTCGCACAGCGGGCGTCGAATCGACGCGTATGACCTGCCGTTGATCCGGACCTCGCCCATGGTCGGCAGGTCCAGACCGATAACGGCCCGCATCGTCGTCGACTTTCCCGCTCCGTTCGGCCCGAGAAATCCGGTGACCCGACCGGGAAGGACCTGGAACGAAAGGTCGTCCACCGCGACAGTCGAGCCATAGCGCTTGGTCAGCCGATCGACTTCGATCATCTGTCTCCATCCGGGCCGCGTGGGAACTACCGAGCTCCCGACCGTAACCATCGGACGGCTCCCGCCCCGAGGAAACCCCAGGCGTGGACGCTGAGGTACCCGTTGTCCTCCGGCCGACACCGACGGGTCAAGGACGAGTGGTCGACATCCGCGGGAAAGAGCCCGTCGTTGCGACGACGACCGCATGGATGACCGTACAGACGACCCCATATGCCCGCTCCCCTCCGGTCTCGCGGGAGAGCAACGCCCTGACCGGGCGGCAGCTCCACACACACCATCGGCCCGAACCTCGTCAACCGTGTCACACGTCCCGCCGGGGCCCGCCGGCGACGTCCAGCCGTCGTCGGCGGGCCCCGGCAGGGTCGATCCGTATCGGCACGACCAGCAATATAGGTACATGATAATGTTTTTTACGTGCTTTCCTCCTATCAAGGTCGAGTATCGAAATATAATGAAGTCGTAGGGAATAAGATCGTTGTCGACGGAAGGTTGCCGGGTGCGCAGGTCGGATCGACACCGCCTCCGGTCGCGGGGTTCTCCACCACCGACACTGCCACGGAGACCAGCCCAAAGTTCGGTCCGCTCGAGCAACTGGTTCTGCGTGGCGACGGGTTGACCACCACGTCGCTAGAAATCCTCACCGGGCGTCAAATCACCGTTCGTATACGCCGCCAACAGCGCTTTCCCCTGATCGTACCGGGGCAGCCCAGCTACGCAGCGGATACGCGGGGAACGAACAGCGATCCCCGATTCGACGACCTCAGCATCTACACCGATCTTGACACCTACACCGATATCGGGCTGCGCGACCTCGACGGCGAGGCCGGGGACGATCTACTGGTTCGTGAAGTGTTCCTCACTGGCGACAACGGCGTTGTCTACGGGACGGCATCCGTACTCGCCATCGTCAACAGACTTCCGACCGACGTCACGCGCGACCTCGACACCGAGGAGCCTATCGGCAGGCTGCTCGTGCGGGCCGCCCTGCCGGTCGTCCGTGAACTGCAGTCGTGGGGACGGCTCCCGGCAGGAGACTTCGCCGCTCATCTCGGGTCGGATCTCAGCCCGGAATCCCGCGTGCCGGCCCGGACCTACCGGATGCGCGACATGCTGACCGGCCGCCCCCTGACACTGATCACCGAGCGGTTCGCCCCCCGGCTGTTCGGGCACGCTCCAGGCTGACCGACGGCACCGGCTGCACCGCGTTGTCACTCAGTGGCCCAGAGGCTTGGGTCTCCGGCTGCACGGAAAAACCACGATCGAACAACCTTTGGTCCGCCAGACGTCGTCGAGCAGCTCCGTGGGCCCCGTGCGCGGTCGCACGTGATCTCCGTGGCAGGACCGGCCCGTGACGAAGCGGTCGAAGGAACATCGCCGCGGTGGTCACCGCATACTCCTACCGACTGTCACGCTCGGTAGCATCATAGGTCAATGATCGTTATTGCACGAAAACCAGCAATCGTCATTAAGCACAACTCGTTTCTATCCGTTACGCTCTGTTCGGTCAACGCCAGCCCAGCCAGGCGACCGTCTTACCCGGACCAGACGCCGGGGACCAAGGAGGCAACCACGTAATGACGGCGGAGACTCCGGCGAGGCCACTGCGGATACGACGGGGATCACGACGCCAGGCCCGTATGGACCTGCCACAGCCCCCGGCCGACACCGCCATCTGGAGCCAGGGGCTCACCAGGTGCTACGGCACCCGGCGCTCGGTAGACAAGATCGATATCCATGTTCCTGTGGGAGCGCTGTCCGGATTCGTCGGGCCGAACGGTGCCGGCAAGACGACCACCCTGCGGATGCTCCTTGGACTGATCAGGCCCAGCGCGGGACACGGTTTCGTGCTCGGGCATCCGATCGAGCGACCCGCCGGGTATCTGTCCCGGGTCGGAGCCATGATCGAAGGCCCAACCTTCCACCCCGGCCTCACCGGGCGGGCCAACCTGCACCTACTGGCGCGCCTGCGCCAGCTGGGCCCGGATCGCGTCGCCGAGACGCTGTCCATGGTCGGCCTCACCAGCCGGGCCGACGACCGGTTCACCTCCTACTCCCTGGGCATGAAGCAGCGCCTGGGGATCGCCGCCGCCCTGCTGCCGCGCCCCGAACTGCTGGTGCTCGACGAACCGACGAACGGGCTTGACCCGGCGGGCATCCGCGAGATCCGGAGTCTGCTCAAGGAGCTCGCCGGGGGACGGATGACGGTCTTCGTGTCCAGCCACCTGCTGTCGGAGGTCGAACAGATCTGCGATCATCTGGTGATGATCAGAGACGGGCAACTGCTCTTCCAAGGTCATGTGACCGAACTGCTGGCCGCCGAGGATCCACGGCTCATCCTGACCCCCGAGCACCCCGGTGACGCGGCGCGCCTGGCAGCTCTGCTGTGTGACCACGGTCTACGGGTCGACCCGCCCGAGGAGTCGTCGAACGGCTCGGTCAGTGTGCACGCCCCCGAAGGCAGAGCCGCGAACCTCAACAAGATTGCCATGAACGCCGGTATCGCCCTGCGAGCGCTGAGCGCATGCCGGCCCACCCTGGAGGAGACGTTCCTGGTCGCGACCGGAGGAGTCGACGGGGACCTGATCCCACGCAGCCGCAGCTCCCCGGACACCTCGACGGGACTGCTCATCGCCGGGGCCGCCGGCTCGAACGCATCCGGACGGAGCTCATGACCGCGACGTTGTTGGCTGAGTGGGTCAAGCTCGGCCGCTCACGTTTCTTCTTCGGCACATTGGCAGCCGTCGTCTCGGTGGCAGCGCTCGGCGCGATACTGACCATGCTCTCGGTCGGACGCAGCGACTACGACGGCGTGGTTGTCACCGCGACCACGATGTCCCGCCCGGACGGGGTCATGCAGGGGCTGGAAGCCGTCAGCATCCTGCTCGGCGTGGTGGGGCTCGCCGTCACAGCCGCCGTGATCGGCGCCGACTACACCCACGGAACCCTGCGTAACCAGCTCATGGCTCAGCCGCACCGGCTCCGTCTGCTCCTGGGCAAATGCCTGGCCCTGGTGACGTTCGTGGCGGCGATGATCACTGCTGCCACCGTCATGGCCGTCGCCGCATCGTTCGCCATCGCGCCTGTCAGGGGCGTGGACACGAGCGCCTGGCACAGCGTCGCCGGCCTGGCGGAGATCGGCAAAGGCTACGTGAACGTGCTGGCCTCGTCCCTGGGATACGCAACCCTGGGACTCCTCGTCGGGGTCGTGTTCCGCTCCCCCGCCGCCGCGGTGTCGGTCGGGCTGGCCTACGCGCTGCCGCTGGAGATGCTGGTATCGCGGATCTGGAGCCCGGCCGCGAGCTGGCTACCCGCCCGGCTCATGGACACCCTGGCCACAGGCGCGCGCGGATACCAGGTCGGCTACGAGACCGCAGGCATCCGGATCCTGGTCTTCTGCGCCGTGGCGATCGCGATCACACTGGTGCTGTTCGCGCGACGTGACGTGACGTCCTGACACCGGTGTGTCCTGACCGGTGAATCAGGTGAGCGGCTCGGGTCAGGTGAGCACGGCCCGCAGGTCGATCCGCATCAGCCACTGGTCGAGTTTGAACGGCGGGTACGGCCACGCAATGGCGTCCAGGACCAGCTGGTTGACCGGCAGCCACATCACCCGGCGTTGCGCGTCGACGGCACCCCGCCGCAAACCGACATAGCGGTTGGACGGCCCGCGCAGGTGGCGCAGACCGATGTCGATCGGGCGGCCGACCGCGAAAGTCATCCGTGTACCCCGCCCGGATGGGCGGACAACCTGCAGGGTGCCGTCAAGACCGGCGAGCACGACCGCCCCACTGGCCGGATCGAACACGATGCTGCGGACAAGACCGCCCGAATCGGTGCCCGCCACGAAATAGTCCGGCGGGTTCAACGCTCCCCAGCTGCGCTGCGGCCAGCCCTCGGTTGCCGGTGTGCGGGTGACCAGACCACGGTCACCACCGATCTTCGGATAGACCGCGAGTGTCGCCGCGCGCAGTCCGTCCAACCGGGTGCGGGCAACATACAGGGTGCCGTTCTCGTCGAAACATGCGGTTTCCATCCGGGAGTCGTCCGCGGCGGCACGCACCGCGGTGCTACAAGGGGTAATTGTTCCGCTCCCCTGGCTCCCGGTGCCCGCCGAGTAGGAGAATTCCTGGATCGGAAAGGAAACCACCTGGTTGTCGGCGGTCCGACAGTCACTGATCAGTACGAAGCGCTCGTCGCCGGCCGCGCTCGTGGGATCGGTGACGACCTCGCGGGGGCTCACGACCACCGGTATGCCGAAGACCCGGACCTCGGGATACTGCCATGCCGCGCGCACCCGGCCCGCGGTGTCCACAACCAGCAGAGCTCCCTGGTCGGTGCCGAGGCTCGCGGCCCCGAAGTACTGCGCGATCACCAGGTGACCACTGGCCGGCAGCCTGCCGATCGCGGCCGGACCACGCGACCACCGTGGCTCCCCGCGACCTTCGTGCGGAAAGGCGCTCGCCGAGACCCCGGGCGGCGCGGTCACCGCAAGCTGGTCGGTCGTCCACGACCGCGTCGGATCGTAGCTCCAGGGCCGTCCGGGAGCGGGACGGTGGACCTGACCGAATGCCGGCAGCTGTCCGTAGACTGCCGTGTCCCACCCGAAGTACGACACCGCCGAGACGAACACCACCCGTTCGTCAGCGCCCGAACCGACCACGGTCACGTCGGCGACGTCGGCACCCCCGACGCCACGGAACCGCGCCTCGGCCCGAGGCAGGTGCGTCCGTCCGGTGTTCGACGGCACGACCAGCCGGGTGAAGCGCATCGTGTCGGGCTCGAACACCGCAAGCTCCATCCCCGTCCCGGTGGGCTGGGCCTGGTTGTCCGAAAACGGCGTGGTGGCGGTGAAAACGGTTCCATCGGAGGTGACGGTCGACATGTAGGCGGCCTGACCAGGGCCGAAGCCCCAGCCGGGCACATCCACCGTGACGATCCGGATGCCCTCGGCTGTGTCCTGGGAGCTGTCGAGGTCTCCGAAGCTGCCGGGTGCACCGAACAGCGCGAGCGCGCCGATGTCAGGAGCATCGGCATGACCGCTGCCCCGCTTCGATCCGAACAGCATCCTGGCCGCACCGGCAAGAGCTCCCAGACCTGCCGTGGTCGCGCCGGCCACCACCCAGCGACGGGTCACGCCCCGGCGCCTCACCCGCGGCGCGCCCTCATCCTGACATCCCTCATCCTGGCATGCTGCGTGGGCGCTGTCGGGGGGCACGCAGGCAGGTACAGGGGTAGGTATAGAGGTGGGGGTGGATTGTCCGGAATCCACCGGGCCGACCGGACTGCGCCGGGGCCGAACCGGAATCCACTCCCGACGGGGGACCGAGTGCTCCTGCCGGCCTGCCATCTGGTCGGGCTCACCACCGGCGCGAGGGGATACTTCACCGGGTGTCGGCGAATGCCCCCCCGGTACGGAATCCCGACGCATGCCTCCTAGTTTCCGATGACGGCATGGCCCCGGTTCGTCAGGATCGGAAAACCGGTGGGGTGACCTACCTTTCGGTTTAGCACGCCCGGCGGCATCGGGTCCCCGCGGACCGGCGGACCTGACGGCCGTATAGCGGCTACCACATGCTGCCGAACGGCTACTTGGATCGGCCGAGGATGAGACCACCCGGCTCACGTACGGGTCCCCGGTCACGCGCTTCCGGGATCCCGGCCAGGCCGCGGCGGGACCCCCTGCCCGGCTGCCGGTCGACATCCGGATCCAACCCGCCTGTCCGCGTGTCCGGCCGGATACCCACCCGCAGCCGGGACGCCCGATCCAACGGCACACCCGCAGTCGTGCCCAACGCGGCGGGTGAATGCGTACGCAACACCATGAAGCCGGCCAGGGAGGCGGTCACAGCCTGGCAACCGAGAGCGATCACCGCAGTGGCAACCAGATCCCCACCAGCCATGACCAGGCCACCGCCGGTGAGCACGGTTCCGGCCGCGAGCACGCCCACCACACCGCGACAGCCCGCACCCAGCAGGTAGTTGGTGAACAGCAGCGTCACGGCCAGGCAGGTCATGGCAAGCGCCAACACCCACAGGGCGGACGCACCCCCGGTCAAGCCCGGACCGAAGACCTCCGACAGCAGGAACCGGGCGGCCACCCCGCCGATCGCCACCAGCAGCAGCCCGGGGGTGACCACCCACCCGACCGCCACCAGCAGCGCCGCCGTAGCGGGACGACCCTGCTGCCGGCGGCGGGCCGCCTCCGGGAGCAGGAAGTTCGCCACCGCCAGTCCGATGAACACCGGTACCTTGCAGGCCGTGGCAATGGCGGCGTACGCCCCGACCGAGGCGGGGTTGAGCCAGCCGACGATGACCACGTCCATGTTCTGCAGCATGGCCAGCGGCACGAGCGCGGCGAGCGCGGTTGTCGTGTCACGCCGGAGGGCGTGCCTGGTACGCACCGTCGGAGTGGGTCGCAGGAGCATCGGCCCCGTGGAGTCGATGTGATCCGGCCCGTCGGTCCCGTCGTGCGTGGCCGTGCGCCGCGCATCCGCCACGCTCCACGACGTGCGTGCCGTGCGCCGGCGGGCGTGTTCGGTCGCGAGCAGAACGCTGACGATCAGACCGAGGCCAGCGCCGTTCACCCCGAACCCGGCGGACACCAGGCCGATGGTGACGGTGATCCGGACAACGCCCTCGAGGACGAAGTTGCGGGCAAGCTCCTGGTAGGCGCCACGGGCCTGCAGCAGGCCGCGCTCGACCGACAGGGAGAGCCACATCCCCGCGGCCGCGATCGCCTCGGCGATCGCCAGCGGATGGGGATAGGACAGCACCGTTGCCGTGGGGCTGGCGGCCAGCAGACCGAGGACACAGGTGACGGCCGCCCCGACCGCGCAGACCCCGCGCAGGCGGCGGATCCAGAATCCCCGCTGATGCCGTGTGTTGCCGGGGGTGGAGGTATCCCGCTGCACCACGGCGACCTGCAGGGCGGAGCCGCCCATCGACAGGATCAGGAATATTCCGGTCTGGACGACCAGCGCGCCGTAGTTGGTGGCGTCGAGTGCCCGTGCGAACACCAGGTTGGCCAGAAGATTGCCGCCGTTGACGGCAACCCCTGCGGCCGCGAGCGACCCGGGCCCCTGGAGGACTCGCGCGAGCACCTCGCGTCTCACGTTCGTCACCCATCTCCTTCCGCACGGCCTCGGTCCGGCAGCGGGCCCGTTTTGCCGCCCTTTGCCGGACATCACTGATTCACGGTAGGCCAAGGTCGTGCCCCACCGGCGTTCGGTGCCCGCGATCTGGCACCATCGTCGCGGGGTGGGGCAACGATCTGCGCCACAGGCGTCAGCAGGCTTGAGACGGCCGTACCGAAAGGAGTGCGCCGGTGCCCGTAACCGCAGCGCCCGCAGGCAGTCTGAGCAGGCAGATCGGCACACTCGCCGGCCGCCGCGTGGTGTTCCTCAACTGGCGTGATCTTGACCACCCACAGGCCGGTGGTGCTGAACTCTACTGCCAGTCGGTGGCCGAGCGCTTCGCCGCGGCCGGCGCACGCGTGAGTCTGCTCACCGCCCGACCAGCTGGGCAAGCACGGTCACAGAACGTCCGCGGCGTCGAGGTCCGCCGCCGCGGTGGCACGTTCGGGGTATACCCGGCGACGCTCGCCCGGCTGCTGCGCGACCGCCGCGGTGTCGACGCGGTGGTGGACTGCCAGAACGGCATCCCGTTCTTCAGCCCCCTGGTGCTGCCGACCACCACCGCGGTGGTCCAGGTCCTGCACCACGTCCACCAACGACAGTTCCCGCTCTACTTCCCGGCACCGGTGGCACGGATCGGGCAGCTTCTGGAGGCTCCAGGAAGCCGCTGGGTGTACGGGCGGCGCCCGGTGGCGGTGGTGTCACCGTCAACCCGGGACGAGGCCCGGGACATCCTGAAGCTGGCCGGACCGCGCTTCATCGTGCCCGGCGGCGCCGACACCCCGGTGGACGTCCCGGCGCAGGCCGGTCCGAGCCGGCCGGCCGAGCGGCCGACCATCGTCTGTGTCGGTCGGCTGGTACCGCACAAGCGGCTGCACCTGCTCATCGACGCGCTCCCCGCGCTGCGTACCTCCCATCCCGGCCTCGTCGTGGACATGGTCGGGGACGGGCCCGACCGCGAACGGCTGGTCCAGCACGCCCACGGGCTGGGCGTCGGCGAGGAGGTCCTGCGCTGGCATGGCCATGTCGACGCGGCCGAACGTGACCGGCTGCTGTCGACGGCCTGGCTGACGGTCAATCCCTCGCATGGGGAGGGCTGGGGCCTGTCGGTTCTGGAAGCCAACGCCCATGGCGTGCCGGCGGTCGCCTTCCGCGTCCCCGGACTACGCGACGCCGTCCGCCACGGACACACCGGCTGGCTGGTGGACGAACCCGGCTCGCTCACGGCGACGATCGACACGGTCCTGTCCGTGTTGGCGGACCCGGCCGCAGCGGCGCGCTGGCGCGAGCGGGCGCGCGCATGGGCCGCGGGTTTCACCTGGGACGCCACCGCCGAGCTGCTTGCCCGGGTGGTGACCGCCGAGATGGACCGGTTGGGCGCACGGACCCGCGGGATGCTCGGAGGGGGCCTGCTGGGCAGGCGTCCGCGTGGGTCACGACGCACGGACGACGTCGTGACCCACGCGGAGTTCCCCCTCGAACCCACCCACCCGCTGCCGATCCTGCGTCGCACCGACCTGGTGTACCGCCTGACCGGGGACGCCGTCCCCGACGGGGACGGGGACGAAACCGGACCCGCCCACGGCTGCCCCTCCAGGACCGTGAAGGGCCCCGGACGGGCAGTCGCGGTCCTCTATGGTGCGCAACCCGCCGATGCCTGCGCGGCGCTCGTCCGGGCCGGTGTAACCGGTCCGATCGAGGTGCGGCCCGCGACCGGTGAGGACCTGCTGATCGCCGCTGTCCACTGCGCGCTGCCCGATCCGGTGATCGCAGGAGAGACCACGGCCGCAACAGTCACCACGGCCGCAACAGTCACCGCGGATCCGACGGCCACCGCGGATCCACGGGCCACCGCGCGTTAACCAACCGTCTCCACCACGGGGAACTCGGTAAGTTCACCCAGCGCCAACCGGTACAGCTGTGCGAAGCGGCTCACGGCGGCCCGGTCGAACAGATCACGGTGGTAACAGAAAGTCAGACTGAGATTATGACGGTAACCAGCCGCAGCTATCACCAGCCCCTGCGGCAACCCGGCGAAAGCCGCGAAGTGCAGTGACGTGATATCTGGCCCGTGCGCACCTGACCTCGACGGGTCGGCGAGCCGACCCAGATTCGTCACGGTGATCGTCGGCATCAGCAACGGCCGGGCCATACTCACACCCAGCCGGAGCAGCGCGTGGCGGGCAGGGCCGGGCAGTCGGGCGACACCGCCGATCCCGCTCCCGGTGACCGGCGGTGGCCCCGCCGTCTTGCTCGCCGCCGTCTGCCTGCGCACCGCGGCGAGCAGTGTGGCGGGATCCCGGCGATCCCGCGGCGTCGTCACGATCAGGACTTCGCCGGTGTGGTTTCCGATGGCGGCCGTACCACCCGGGGTGCGCCGGCTGATCGGCATGCGTACCCGCAACGTCACGGTGGCTTGCCCGGCCGCGGTGTTCCACCGCTGGACAGCCACTTTCGCGGCGGCCAAGAGGAGATCGTTGACAGTGGCCGGTGCGTCCTCCACCAGCGTCCGGACGGATTTCGGGATCGGGACGACCTGGCAGTACACCCCGTAGGCAGAACTGTGACGATCGTCCGATGCCTGGCCTGGGTGCGCACCCTCGGCATGCGCATGGACGGAGCGAGTGCCGGGTGACGGGGCAACCCGGCTCGGCATCCGCGGCACCGGCAGCCCGGACACGAACCGGCGTACCGGACGGACAGGCGCTGGGCGGACACGCGCCGGCAGGAGAGGCGGCACCGACCGGTCGGGCCGTGCGAGCGTACGCACGCCGACAGCCGCGGTCGCCGTCGCATGTCCGGTGGGCTCGCTGCCACCGCCCCAAGGATCCGTGGTGGGGCAGCGCTCCAGGATCGCCCACAGCAGCATCGCCACGCTCATTCCGTCCAGCGCGGCATGATGCGCGGCGACGGCGACCGCGTCACCATCGGGCAACCGCACGTGCAGAACCCGCAGCGGAGGGGATGCGGTCAGGTCGAACGGATGCGAGCAGATGTCCGCGAACTTCTCCCACGCGTCGTCGTCACTGTCGCCTTTCGTCACGGTCAGCACATCATCCGGTGTGTGCGGGAACCACCACCACCGACCGGACAGACCCCTGCGCATGCGTGCCCGGGCCATCGGATGTCGCATCAGGACACCGATCACCGCGTCGCGCAGGACGAACGGGTCGATGATCTCGCGAGTACGAGCGATCATCCCGACCGAGATCGGCGCGACCCGGCGGTCAGAGGCGATGATCAGATCTTCCAGCACCGAGAAACGGCGTTCCTGGACGGGTCGTGCGGGCTCGAAGCCGGTCCGAACGGAATCCGTCTGTACGGAACCGGGCCGGACCGAAGCGGTCCGGCCCGAGCGGGTCGACACCGGCGGTGCGGACGATCCGGTTCGCGGGGAGGGAACCGGGGGTGCGGACGGTCCCGGGAGCAACGCGGATCGCCACATTTCGTGGGAGTCGATGTTCACATCCTCCTTCTGCCTGCCCGTCCATCCCGGTCGGAAGAACGGTCCAGCGGCGAATGTCCCCACGACAGATCCCCACGCAGCCCAGTTTCGGGCTCGTCGAGACCATTGATGTGATCCAGCCGGGAATAGTGGTGAAGACCTCGCTGGTCGCCGGATTCGCTCCGGCGACCGGAGCGCCGGAATGAGCAGCTAGCGGAGAGTCGTTTATAAACAACATCAGAACAATTCTTCAAGCAGCTGACACCACAAACCGGCAGGAGTCGCCCCATCGCCAGTCGCAAATATCAATCATCGGTAGCAATACCAACAATAATAAAACAATAAAACTGCCAGATGGACAACCAGGTGCAACGACGCAGTACGGGGTGGACCGGCGCCCGGCCCTGATGTCACTGCCCGCACACCACTGTGCCCCTCATTGGAGGCCGTGGTCGGATCACGACGCACAGCGACCTGCCCGGCCGAACCGATACGACTCAGCCGGTATCGGTTCAGCCGGAAACGGGGAACTTCACACGACCTCACGCGGAGCCGGCTGCCGGCCGGTGTCCCGGCCGCCTGGGAGCATGGTCGGCGAAGCGGGTATCTCCGCCGGACCACCACCGGCCACCAACGCACCGGTACCCATGCTGATCACCCGGGCAACCGGCGTCTGCGGCGCCTGGGTACCGTCCGGGTCCGTCAGGGGCGTGCTCACACCGGGACGCCGGACGACCGCCAGAGTCGTGGGCACCGGCTGCAGGACGACCGGCGGCTGCGCCTCGACGGGCCGCAGGCGCAACGGCACGGGCGTGACCGCAACCCGCCTCCGATAACGCCGAGCCCGTACCACGTCGACCAGCATCGCCGGGGTGTGGCGGGTTACCCGGAACGTCCCACCGTCCATCTCCGACCAGCGGACGGGAACCTCCGTGATCCGGTAGCCCATCGACCGGGCTATCGAGAGAACCTCGACATCGAAACCGAAGCCGGTCGACCTGGACAGGCTGAACAACAGCTTCGCCTCGGCATGGCGGAACGCCTTGAAGCCGCACTGGGTGTCGGCGACGTCCAGCGCCGCGAGCGTCCGGGTGACCTGGTTGAACGCCCAACTACCCATCCGCCGGCTGTTCGAGCGGACCGCGCTGTCACCGATCCGGCGCGATCCCAGCGCCACCTCGGCATCCTGGAGGGCGGCAAGCAGCAACGGAAGATCGTTTACGTCCGAGGCCATGTCAGCGTCCATGAACACGATCGACGCGCCCCGAGCCATCGCCACCCCGGTCCGAACAGCCGCGCCCTTACCGGAGTTCCACGGGAGCCTGACGACACGTGATCGCGGGAGTTCGCTCAGAAGCTGCTGGGCAACCTCGGCGGTGCAGTCGCTGCTGCCGTCATCGACAACGATCACCTCTGCGCCGGCAAGCCTGCTCAGCACGGACGTGAGCCGGGGCAGTGACTCCGGGAGCCGGTGCGCCTCGTTGAAGGCGGGGATGACGATGCTGACGGGAACGTAGTCCAAGAGTCACTCCCAAGCTGCGTCGGCAACGACGAAGGCAGTTGTGATCGCCTGCCGATCTCGAAGCACTTCGTGCCGTCCGACATCCGGCCGAAGTTTCGATGCGACATCGCCAAGCCGTCAGGATTTGAGATGCCAGGTCAGATGAATATTCGGCTGATAAAGATGCACCGGCCGGACACTGACAGAACGTCAGCGTCTTCCGGCCATACGTGACGGCGGCCGGGGGTCGGACATGTGCCTGCCCTGTCCTGACAGTCAGCGCTGCGGTCCGCACCCATTCGGAGCGTGACCGTCCATGGGGGCACCTCCGGAAATCCACTGCAACATCCGGCCCGAACATCGTCACTATAACCTCACAATCGGTAGCATCGCCATCGGCTTCGCTGCCGAGGCACCGGCCCATGAGCACAACTGTCCACCCACGGATCAGCGCCGCCTCACACGTACACCTACGGCATCCTCCCGCAGGCACGATCCCGCCCTTCGCCCGCCACCCTGACATCACTGCGACGCACATCCGACAGTCCGCAATTCGTCACACCACAACCTCCTGCCGCACGGCCGGAGAGGGCGCGGTACCGCCCGGAAAAGCCGCGACCCGCGGGGTTGCATCGGTAACGCCGTCCGGGTGGGCAGCAGGCCGCGGAAGATTCCCAGGTCGGACCGAGATCCCAGCTACGTCACGCATGACGACCATGATCACAGCCCACCGAAGGGACAACGACGATGAGCGTCCATGACCTGACAGCGACCCGGGGCGGACAGATGCGCCACCTCCTCGCCCCACCATTGCGTACCGACACATACCCCGGACGAAAATAGGGGAACCCTCCGCCGGGAATTCGGCCACCCACTCGACAAACGTCGGCACATTTGCACCGAAAGTATCGTGGACGTGAGATCTGCCGGTTTCCGTGGGCATTGACGGGGCATGAAACGCGGGCAGTACGAACGGTCACCCTGTTCGGGTGTCACCCGGGCTCTCACCCCTACCGGAGGAATGAGAGGTTTTCCAATAAAGCTGCCCTACCCGCTCGAACAGCCGATGAGCGACTCCGTGCCGCGTCTTTTTCCGGTCTCTCCTTTCCGGTCCGTCTTTTCTAGTCCCTCCTTTCCGGTCCCTACGCGGTCTGCCGCCGGAACGTGGCCGCACCCAGCAACAGCGCCAGGAGAACACAGCCGACGACAACCGAGAGATCGAGCCACATAGTGCCCGTCGGCAGCGAGTGCCCGCCGACCTCGGTCAGCGCCACCGCCGCATACCTCGACGGCATCGCATCGCTGACCGCGTCCAGCCACGGCGCCATCCGGTCACGCGGCCGGATCAGGCCGCACAGCAGGATCCGGGGCATCACCGTAGCCGGCAGGAACTGCATCGCCTGGAACTCGGCCTTGGCAAACGCGCTGGTGAGCAGGCCGGTCGCGGACCCAAGCACCGCCGTGCACACCACGATCATCATGACCAGCCCCGCGTTGCCCTCCGTGTGCAGCCCAAGCAGGGTGTACGTGACCAACGCCGCCGCACCGGCCGGACGATCGCGGCCACCGCAAACCCGATGCCGTACCCACCAGCAGGTCGAGCTTGTGCAACGGGGTGCTCAGCAACCGCTCCGGCGTCCCGCTGGTCCGTTCCCGCAACATCGCCACGCTGGTGACCAGGAACATGGACGCGTAGGGAAAATGCCGAGCAGCATCAGGCCTATCCGGTCGAACAGGTCAGGCCGGTTGTAAAGCACGAAATACAGCAACGCGAGCAGCAGGCTCGGTACCATCAGCATGATGGCCGGTCGTGCGCCGGTCGTGCCGAATCTGGGTGAGCACCCTGCCGGCAACGACGAAAGTCATCCGTACCGACATCAGAAAACCACTTCTCCTGTTTCCGTGCTCAATCCGAGGAGCACGGTTGCCGTGACCGGTACACCGTCAGATCGTCGGCAAGGACAGCATTATCCGTCACGGGCCGCATGTCGCTGCTCACACTCATATCTTGCTAAACACGTACTTCCCTCAGTACGTCCTGCTATAGGTGATCTTATACATAACGTACTGAGGCCCGAACCCGTCGATCAACCTACCTTCCCCTCCAGCGGCAGGCCGTGTCGGAGAACCCGGCCGGCGAGGACGCGGTCCGACGTCAGTGGGCTGCGTCAGTGGGCTGCGCGGCCGGCGCCCGCAACGAGCACCCGCGCCGGTGATGGAACACCCTGGATCCAGTGGACGCCTCGCCGTGAGGCGCCACAGGAGGGACATTCGATGACGAAACGCCATCAGATCGACAAACCCGGCTCTGACGGCACCACGTCTGACGGCACCACGTCCAATAACGCCAACTCCGATGGGGCCAGGTCTGATAGCGGCAGGTCTGATGGCGCCACAGCGTCGGGCGAACCGAACCCGCGGAGGAACACCCCGGCGGACCCCGGCGACGGCCAGCAGGACAGGCCGGGCCGCCGCTGGAGCACCGGTGATCCCGGCCTGCGCGCACTGGTCGGCGCCGGGCGGTCGCGGCTACCTCCGGGGACGGCTATGCGGGCCCGCGACATCGCCCGCCCCGACCTCGACGACCTGGCCGAGGCCGAACGCAGCATCGTCATTCGCCGGCGTCTGCGGACGGACCACCCCGCGGCCACCGCCGGCCGGGCGCAGCGTCGGCCTCAGGGGGCCAGCGGTGCCGACGGCACCTGAACCACACCGGTTCGCTCGTAGGAGGAGATCATGCCGATCCGCCGGACATGACGCTGTTCGGCGCTAAACGGCGTCCGCAGGAACACCTCGACGAAGCTCACGGCCTCGGGGACGGTATGCATCCGGGCACCAAGGCTGATCACGTTGGCGTCGTTGTGCAACCGGGCGAGCCGGGCGGTTTCGGTGCTCCAGACCAACGCCGCACGCACGCTGGAGACCTTGTTCGCACATATGACCTCGCCGTTGCCGGAACCACCGAGAACGATGCCGAAGGCGTCCGGTTCGCTCGCGGTCGCAGTCGCGGCCGCGAGCACGTACGGCGGATAGTCGTCGTCCGGATCATAGGTGGCAGGTCCGTGGTCGACCGGCGTATGACCGTGCTCGGTCAGCCATGTGATCAACGAGACCTTCAGTTGGAAGCCCGCATGGTCGGAACCTAGATGAACGCGCATGGGTGGAAATGATGCCCGTCCCATGTGGTCGTCACTCCCGCTCCCGCTGAAAAGGAGGAAACCGCACCTGACAGGCGACACGCGGAGCGCATCGCCGCGCCGTCGGCACCGCTCAGTCGAACGAGGGGGCGGCATCCCGGGTGCGCTTGAGCTCGTAGAAGCCGGGCGTACCGGCAACGAGCACCACACCGTCCCAGAGTCTGCCAGCGGATTCGCCCTTCGGCGCCGGGGTGACGACCGGGCCAAAGAAGGCCGTATCCCCCACCGCGATCACCGGGGTTCCCACGTCCATGCCCACACGGTCCATGCCGTCGTGGTGACTCGCCCGCAGCGCCTGGTCGAACTCGTCCGACGCTGCCGTGTCCACAAGATCTGCGGGCAGGCCGACCTCGGCCAGCGCCGCGGCGAAGGTGTCGGTGTTCCACTGCGCCTTCTCCAGATGACGACGCCGGCCCAGCGCCGTGTAGAGCGGGAGCAGCACCTCGTCGCCATGGCGCGCCGCGGCGGCGATACAGATCCGCACCGGACCCCACAGGAGCTTCATCTGCTCCCGGTACTGCTGCGGGACGTCCCTGCCCTCGTTGAGGACGGCGAGGCTCATCACGTGCCAGTTGAACCGCACCGGCCGCACCTGTTCGACGTTCAGCGCCCAGCGCGAGGTCAGCCACGCCCAGGGGCAGCTCGGATCGAACCAGAAGCCGGCCTGCGTAGGGACGGAAGGGCCAGAAGGCCCCGGATCCGATCCGGAGGCCGGTGATGGGCGTGCGGACACGGTCTCGATCCCGGACTGCGTGGTCACAAGTCACTCCTGATCGCCAGAAACGGGCACGTCGGCAGCGCGATCATGCTGCCGGGAGGCCCAGGTTCATCGGTCATTCAGGCGCAACCATCGGGAGCGGGTGGCTGCTTCCCGGATCGGGCGAGATAGCCCGCGACCCGGTTGATCACCGCCACGAACGGCACAGCGGCAACCGCTCCGGGGATGCCGGCCAGTACACCACCCGCGGACAGTGAGATGACGATCGCCAGCGGGTGCAGGCGCACCGCCCGTCGCATGACCAACGGCTGGAGCAGGTGACCTTCGATCTGCTGTACGCCGAGCACCACACCGAGGATGACCAGCGCGGGTACCAGACCGTTGGAGACGAGCGTGACCAGGATGGCCGCCACGCCTGCCACCGTCGCGCCGACGATCGGGATGAAACCTCCCAGAAAGGTCAGCAGTGCCAGCGGCGCGACCAAGGGAACCCCGACGGCCAGCAGCCCGATGGTGATACCGATCGCGTCCACCAGCGCCACGAACATCGTCCCGCGGATGTATCCCGTGATGGTCGCCCATGCCTCCCTCCCCGCGCCCCGGACCCGCTCCTCGCTGCCCGAGGGGAAACGGGCCACGATCCAGTCCCAGATCCGGTCGCCGTCGTGGACGAAGAAGAAGGTCGCGAACAGGGTGAGCAGGATTCCGGTGATCACCTCGGCGGCGACCGTGGCTCCGGAGAGCACTCCGGAGACCAGCCGGCCCCGGTTGTTCGCCAAAGCCGTGGTGATGTCGTTCGTGAGATCGTCCAGCTGGCTCTTCGACAGGTGCAGAGGGCCGTCCTGCAGGTAGTCGCGAACCTGCTCCACACCCTTGCTGACCTGGTCAGAAAGATTGGGGAACTCGTTGGCCGCGTTGAAGCCGACGCCCACTCCGGCGCCCGCCACCAGGATCAGGAAGCCGAAGACGACCACGAAGGACGACACGAGCCTGGGTACCCCGCGTCGACGCAGACCGTGAGCCGTCGGGTAGATCATGGCGCTGATGAGCAGGCCGGCGATCACCGGGATCACCACGACGCGGACACGTCCGACCACGAGCAGAAGTACGTAGATCGCCAGACCGATGATGAGCAGGCGCCACGACCATCCGGCAGCCACCCGCAGTGGCGCCGGAACCTGTGCGTCGACCGGTTCGATTGAGGTGGCAGGCCCTTCGGTCGAGGTGACAGGCCCCTCCGGCGCAACGACCGTGCCCGGCGCCGCAACATCCGGCAGCACAGGATCCGGCAGCACAGAGTCCGGGACGGCGGCATCCGGCACCGCGGCGTCCGGTGTCGGTACCCGCGCACGTGGTGTGGAGTCGCTCGGACGAGCACGGCGTCCGCGGCCGGTCCCCCACTTCACGGACGCTCCTGGTCGACCGTCACGGCGACCTCAATGATCGAACCCGTCACCCGCTTCGCCCCTTCCCCCGCGTCCATTTCCCCGCATGGATCCTCTCCCCCGTCACTCTGCCCGACAATTCGGGCATCGAGCCCACAATCGCTCCTCGAACCTCCCGTATCAAACCCGACAGCAGATGGGCGGGGTAGCCATTCGCCGCCACGGGGTAGGCCCAGGTGGAGCCGGCACAACCGCCGCACGGGGCATGGGAGACTGAAGAACCCGTCGGACCCTCCGTCGCGCTGACCAGACCATCGGGTCGGGACGTTCGACACCTTGGCTCGGACCGAACAGACTCAGGCCAACGGACCGGAACCAACGGAGCAACCGGACGTCACCTGTCCGCCTCTGGATCGAAAGGACCTGTGTGTCAGCCAACAACCTCACCCGCGACGAGGCGCGTGAGCGCGCCCGGCTGCTCAATGTGTCCTCCTACGAGGCAAACCTCGATCTGACCCGCGGTGATGCGACCTTCGTGTCACGGACCGTGGTGCATTTCACCTGCACCGAGCCGGGCGCTTCCACCTTCATCGAACTGATCGCTCCGAGCGTGCACACGGTGACCCTCAACGGCCACAGTCTGACCACGGCCGAGGTGTACGACGGTAACCGGATCACACTGACGGAGCTGCGGGAGGTCAACGAGCTGGAGGTGGTGGCCGACTGCGCGTACTCGAAGACGGGCGAGGGACTGCACCGTTTCGTCGACCCGGTCGACGGTGGCGTCTACCTGTACACGCAGTTCGAGACCTACGACGCACATCGCATGTACGCATGCTTCGACCAGCCGGACCTCAAGGCGATCTTCAAGCTGTCGGTGGTGGCGCCGCCGGAATGGCGGTGCATCTCCAACGGCCGCCGTCTTGAGACCACCGACGCCGGGGACGGCAGGACCTTCTGGCTGTTCGAGCCGACGCCGGTCATCTCGACCTACATCACCGCGCTGGTCGCCGGCCCTTACCACGAGGTGCGTGACCACCACGATGGGATCGACCTCGGCCTGTACTGCCGGCAGTCGCTCGCCGAGTTCCTCGACCCCGAGGAGATCCTCACCGTCACCAAGGCCGGATTCGACTTCTACCACCGCGTGTTCGACTACCGGTATCCGTTCGGCAAGTACGATCAGCTCTTCGTCCCGGAATTCAATGCCGGGGCGATGGAGAACGCCGGATGCGTGACGTTCCTGGAGGACTACGTCTTCCGCGCGAAGGTCACCGAAGCCCGCCGGGAACGGCGGGCCGAAACCATCCTGCACGAGATGGCGCACATGTGGTTCGGCGACCTCGTGACGATGCGCTGGTGGGACGACCTGTGGCTGAACGAGTCGTTTGCCACGTTCATGTCGGTACTGGCCCAGGTCCGCGCGACCCGGTTCACCAACGGTTGGACGACGTTCGCGAACGCCGAGAAGGGCTGGGCATACCGGCAGGACCAGCTCTCCTCCACCCATCCGATCGTCGCCGACGCGGCGGACATGGAAGCCGTGCGCACCAACTTCGACGGCATCACCTACGCCAAGGGCGCCTCCGTCCTCAAACAACTCGTGGCCTGGGTGGGCCAGGAAGAGTTCCTGACCGGACTGCGCTCGTACTTCCGCCACTACGAATATGGCAACACCTCCCTGCGCGACCTGCTCGACGAGCTGGAGAACGCCAGCGGCCGCGACCTGACGGTGTGGTCGGCGAACTGGTTGGAGACCACCGGCGCCAACACCCTGCGGCCACGGTTCGAAACCGACTCCTCGGGTCTGTTCACCGTCTTCGACGTGGTGCAGGAGCCGGCGTCCTCGCCCCCGACGGCGAGCGCGACCCTGCGGCCGCACCGGCTGGCGATCGGCCTGTACGACCGCGTCTCCGACGGTTCGCTCCAGCGCCGCGAACGCGTCGAGCTCGACGTGGTCGGCGCGCTGACCGAGGTGCCGAAGCTCGTCGGGGCCCGGCAGCCCGACCTGGTGCTGCTCAACGACGACGACCTCACCTACGCCAAGGTCCGCCTGGACGACCGCTCGCTGGCCACACTGATCGACTCGATCGGTTCGATCCGTGAGTCGCTCCCGCGGACGCTGTGCTGGGCGGCCGCCTGGGACATGACCCGGGACGCGGAGCTGGCCGCCCGCGACTACGTCAAGCTCGTGCTGTCCGGTGTGGACGCCGAGGACGACATCGGGGTCGTGCAGTCACTGCTGGCAAAGGCCCAGCTCACCATCAACACCTACGGGGATCCGGCGAACCGGACGCAGGCCCTGCGCGAGCTGTCCGCCCGCGTCGAGGATCTGCTGCGCACCGCAGCACCCGGCAGCGACCTGCAGCTGGTGTACGCGACCACGTTCGCCCACGCCGAAGACCCCGACCAGGTCGAACGGGTACGCGCGATCTTCGAGGGCACCGACGTGATCGACGGCCTCGTGCTGGACACCGAACTGCGCTGGACGCTGCTGATCCAGCTGGTGGCGCGGGGTGTCTACGGCGTCGAGGAGATCGAGGCGGAGCTCGCCCGCGACCGGACGGCGACCGGCGAGAAGCGGGCCGCCAGCGCCCGGTCGGCCCGACCGACCGCCGAGGCGAAGGCGGCTGCCTGGTCAGCGGCGATCGACTCCGACACGTTGTCGAACCATCTGCTCGTGGCCACCCTGGGCGGTTTCTGGATTCCCGGCCAGGACGATCTGACCCGGCCGTACGTGAGCCGGTTCTTCGCCGAGATCGGCGAGATCTGGCGGACCCGGACCTTCGACACGGCTCAGACGATCACGCAGATGCTCTTCCCGTCCGCGATCGTCGAACCGGCGACGGTGGACGCGGTGGACGCCTATCTGGCCGAGGCCGATCCCGGGCCGGCACTGCGCCGGGGGTTGGTCGAGGGCCGCGACGGCCTGCTCCGCGCCCTGCGCGCCCGCGCCAAGGACGCCGAAGCCGCCACCAGCTCCTGAGCCACCCGAGCATGCTGGCAACAGAACGTGATGAAACTGTAGCCAGCAGTCCGGCTGGGGGTACTTCCACCCCAGCCGGACGGGCCGCTGACATTCGGGAGTGGGTGCGGTCGTCCGTCCACCACCGGCGGCTCGACAGCCGGTGGTGGACGGACGTATCGGGAGCAGTGCCGATGCCGTCCCCGCTACAACGCCCGCCGAAATACAACGGCCTGCTGGGACACAACGCTTACCGGGATATGAAATCCGCCGGTCGATTCGACCCGGTCAGACCCGGAAGGGGCCGGTGACCTCGAAGGTGATGCCTCCGGAGGACGAGCCGGAGGTGCCTCGCTGGGACAAGAAGTACAGCCGCTGGCCGTTGGGGGTGAAGGCAGGGCCGGTGATTTCCGACGAGTCGTGGCCCACCAGCCGCAGGAACGGGGCCACGATGTCGTCCGGAGTGATGATGCAGATCTCCAGGTTGCCACCGTCCTCGGCGACGTACAGGTCCCCGTATGTCGACCCGGTGATGTTGTCGACATGTACCTCCCACACCCGGTTGTCGCCCTTGGTGGTGAACCAGACGGTGTTGTTCGCGTAGTGACAGCCCTCGCCACCGTTGAAGTGCTTCGCGCCGGAAACCTGGTTGCGGGTGGTGGTCGGTGAACCGTCCACGTCCGGAACGACCTGCCAGGTGAACATTCCGGACGTGCCGGTTCCGGCGACCAGCACCTCAAGGGTGCCCGAGGAGAGGTTTCCCCAGGTGGTCGGGCGGAACCGGTAGAAACAGCCGTCGGTCTGGTCCTCGGTCAGGTAGACGGCCTGGCGGACCGGGTCCGCCGCGGCCGCTTCGTGCTTGAAGCGGCCCATGGCCGGGCGGCTCACCGCGGACGCGCCGGTGGCCGGGTAGGTCTCCCACACCCGTCCCGAGGAGGTTTCCTCGCACGACAGCCAGGTGCCCCAGGGAGTCGCCCCGCCCGCGCAGTTGGAGCTGGTGTTGGAAAGGATCCACTGGGCCGAGGTGATGGTGCCGCTGGAGTTGAACCGCAGCACCGAGGCGCCACCGCCACTACTACCGACCTCGGAGTTCGACGCGTATATCCAACCCGTGCCGTCCGGGAAAACCGCACCGCCGTCCGGGGCGTTGTGTCAGGTATAGCTGGTCCCGGAGACCACCTGGCTGGAACGGGCGACAATGCGGCTGGTAAAGCCGGAGGGAAGCATGACGCCGTTGGCGTCGGCGGGCAACAGTGATCCGTAGGGGCCGGGACCATTCTGGGCGGGAGCGGCCAAGGCCGTGTCCCACATCGCTCCGGAGAAGGCGATGACGCCTGCTCCGGCAATGGTGGAACGCAAGAACGTCCGCCGTTCCATTGCTGACCTCCAAGATGCGGCAACAGCGCCGGGCCGAAGGCTGCGGATTTTCTGCTCTTTCGTCGCCGCCGGCGACCCTTCCGGACGGCATTGTCCGCGCCGCCGGTAACACTAGGACGAAATCGGCGGATGCAGGAGGAACACGGCGATGAACATCCAGAAACCGTCCGAAAACGGAACGGAAATGGAATGGAAATGGACGGCGCACAGCACTTCTCGGCCGGTAGCGAGAAGAAGGAATCGGGGTTGCGGACTTCGCGGGCACACGCGTGGAGATGACCATCCGCCGAGCACGAAAAAATGATCGCGCGCTCTTCGGCCGACCGGAAGGTCGCTGAACAACAACGTTCGATCAGCCTGTCGGACGGCTGGTGATGTCAACCAAAACGCGCTGATCGGGCAGGTCGGACCGATGCCGGCCTACGGCGACACCGATCGCAATCCGAGTTGTGAACAATGCTCACGACTGTCAGACACGCGCTAACACCCCGATCGGCCCGCCGGGGAAGGCGGACGGGTGCCCGCCTGCGGCGTCGGCCAGCTGGCGCAGGCCGTTGATGATCCCGTTGACGATGTCGCCGAGCGCGAAGCTGGAGGTCATCGTCAGGACGGCGAGCCCGGCAGCCTGGTCGGTGATGCGCTGCTTGGCCGCCTGCGTCGTCATGACGTGGACGAACCGCTGGCCGGGAGAGACCAGGACGACAACGGCCGGGTCGCTTGGGAGCTCCACCAGGTTGGCCAGTACCCGTTCGGCGAACAGCCTTGCGTCACCGTCGACGACGCCCACCCGGACGGTGAACCGGATGCCGGTCTGGGCCTGCGCCGCCGCCTGCGCCCGTTCGAGACGATCACGCTGCTCCCAGGTGAAGGGCTCACCACGTGCCACTGGCACCGCCTGTACCGGGCGAGGCCACGTGCGGATGCTCGCCTTCGGCGGCCGTGGGAGGCTCGCCGATCCAGACCTCGTCATGCTCCCAGGAGTGCCCCGGCCGGTAACGGGACGGGCTGCTGTTGCGACTCGACAGCAGCGTGAGCGCGGTCGCGACAAGGAACCCGCCGACGATCGTCCCGCCGTAGATGGCCCAGGCCTCCAGCGGCGTGAGCGGAGCGGGGCTGTACCGGTCTCCGATGTCCTGCGCCAGCGCGGCGCCGCACATCGCAGGAATCGCAAGAAGAGCCATCACCACGGCGGTGAGCACGCGGCGAGTGGTGGTGTGCCGAGGACGTCGACGAGTCACGTTGCGAAGGTTACCGGGTGATTGGCCCATGGTCGCCTGAAACCATGTCCACGCGGCACGGTACGGCGGCGCAGCCCCGCGATGCCGCGTCACCTCGTCCTTGGTCGCTGTCACACTCACCGGTCCTGTTCCCGCACGCAGGCGAGCAGCCGGGCCAACCGGCGTACCTGCGGGTCGACCCGCAGTCGTTCCACGGTGACAGGTCGACCGTCGGCGTCGGTCACCGGCAGCCTCCAGTTCGGATAGGAGTCCACAGTGCCGGGCAGGTTCGGCTGACGCAGGTCGCCCAGGGCGTCACCCGGAGCCGCGAGCACGATCCGCGACGGCGAGCGGGCGAGCAGGCCGTGCAGGGCAAAGGCGACCTCGCGCAGCGCCGACGGGCCGAGACCGGCCGCTGGGCCGAGACCAACAGCGGGATCAGAGCCAGAAGCGGATCCAGGAGCAGAAGCGGATCCAGGGCTGGAGCCAGGAGCGGGAGCGGACCTCGGCAGGTCGGCCGGATCCGCGACGATGAGATCCACCGCCAGCAGGCCCTCGCCCTGCAACAGGGCGATCAGTGCGTCCCGTTCCCGCCGCCATGCCTGGAGTTCGGCCTCCTCCGAGCGCCGCAGCAGGCCACGACGGGCCCGTACCCGCACGTGCTCACCGGTGAGATAGCCGGCGACGGTGGGCAGGTCGTGCGTGGTGATGCTCGCCATCGCCGGTTCCCGCCAGCGTCGCGGCGGCAGTGGCCCACCGTCGGCGTCGCGTTCGAACCACGCGACGGTCGACCCGAGCACTCCCGCGCGGGCAAGCCTTGCCGCGACCGAGGACTCGACCGTACCGAGGTCCTCACCGACGACGAGCGCCCCCGCCCTGGCCGCCTCGAGTGCGAGCAGGCCGAGCATGGCATCGGCGTCATAGCGGACGTAGGTGCCCTGCGACGCGGAGTTTCCGGCCGGGATCCACCACAGCCGGAACAATCCGAGGATGTGGTCGACCCGCAGTCCGCCGCCCCGGCGAAGCACCGCGGCAACCATCTGTCGAAACGGTGCGTAACCGGTTTCGGCCAGCCGGTCGGGCCGCCACGGGGGCAGCGCCCAGTCCTGGCCCTGCTGGTTGAACCCGTCCGGAGGTGCTCCCACGGTCGCGCCGGCCGCGAACACGTCCTGCAACGCCCAGGCGTCCGCGCCACCGGGATCCACGCCGACCGCAAGGTCGTGCACGATACCGACAGCCATCCCAGCGTCGCGGGCAGCCGCTTGCGCAGTCGCGAGCGCAGCATCACAGGCATGCTGCAACCAGCGGTGGAAGGCGACCCGATCCCGCAGCTCGACGCGGGCATCGGCGACAGCGGAGCTCCGCGGGTCGTGCAGCTGTGCCGGCCACAGCCGCCAGTCCGGCCCGTGCCGCTCGGCGAGAGCACACCAGGTTGCGAAATCCGTGAGGCCGTCGTGGCCCTCTTCGTGGCCGTCCTCGCAGCCATTCCCGTGGCCGTCCTCGTGGCCAGCGCGGGTGGACGCGGCTGTAGCCGTGCCACCTGTTATGACCATGCCACCCGCTGCGTCCGTGCCACCCGCTGTAGGTGTGCCGCCGCCGGAGACGCTGAACAGCAACTCCAGGGCGGCGCGCTTGGCCCGCCACACCGCGTCCCGGTCCAGCAGGTCGGCCCTGCCCGGACCGTGCTCGTCCCCCCGCGGATCGTCCCCCGGCGACAGCTCGGTACCGGCCTCGGCGCGGGCGGTGGCGGCAAGCTGATCGACACGGGCTCGGGTGGCGGCGTCCGCGTGGGCGTATTCGGGCAGGTCCTGCGGACGCAGATACAGCGGGGAGGCAAAACGTCGACTCGCCGGAAAATACGGGGACGGCTCGATGGGAAGCGTCGGGGTGACCGCGTGCAGCGGATTGACCAGCAGCACGTCGGCACGCCGGCCCTCCTCGCTGCCGGACCAGACCGCGAGTTCGGCGAGGTCGGCATAGTCGCCCATCCCCCAGGAGCCCGCCGACCGCAGTGCATAGAGTTGGATCATCCATCCCCAGGTGCGGGTGGGAATGGCTCCAGCAGGATCGGGTACCGCGTCCGGCACGACGACGAGCCTTGCCGTGGCCGAGGCGGCACCGGCCCGGACCCGCAGTACGTGATCGCCCAGCGGCAGGCCCGCGGGCGGTGTCAACGGGACGCCGACGAGGTCCTGGCCGTCAACCGTCCGGTGTTCGACCGCCTCACCCCATTCGGTGAGGTCCCGGAGCCCACCGCTTTCGAACTCCAGCCGGGCGAGGGGGAGCGTACCGACGGGCACCCGTGCGATCACCGGCGCGGGCACGGACCGCCGTACGATCACACAGGCGGGCAGCGGACGCCGCCACGGTGCGTCGCGAGCCGCGGCAAGAGCGGCAGCCGGGTTCGCCGTGTCGACGTCGAGCAGGCCCAGCACAGCCCGGACGACATCCGGGTCGACGGTGACTTCCCGATCGTCGGCGTCGACATAGCGGGTGGCGACGCCGTACACGGCCGCCAGCTCCGCCAGCAGCGGGTCGACGCCTGTCACCTGCCGAGCAGGGCTGATGCCGGTGCCGATCTCGGTGCCGCTACCCGCGCCGGCGTCAGTACCGGTGCCGGTGTCAGTGTCAGTGTCAGTACCGGTACCGATGTCGGTGTCGTCAGAGGCCACGGACGGATCCTCTCGCCCGTCGGGGTCCGCGGTCGGACGCTCGGGCAAACCCGGACGAGGCCGCCGAGCTGACCTCATCCCAGCTGTCGGGACAAGCCGTGCTCAAGCCTGCAACGGACGGTGACGACCACAACGCGTCCTCGGGAACCGGAAGCGACAGCCGCAGGCGTGCGCCACCACCCGGGCCCTCCTCGGCCCACACGCTCCCGCCGTGCACGGCCGCGGCATCCGCGACGATGGCCAGGCCCAGCCCGGAGCCGGGCAGCCCGCGCGCGGACGTGGCGCGGTAGAACCGGTCGAAGATCCGGGACCGGTCCTGCGGCGCGATTCCCGGGCCCTGGTCGGTGACAACAACCTCGCCACCACCAACAGTCACGAAGACCTCGCCCTGCGGAGGAGAAAACTTCACCGCGTTGTCGAGCAGGTTCGTCACCGCCCGTTCCAGCATGTGCGGTCGCCCGTCAACGGGAGACGAGGCGGTGGTCACCACGATCTGGACGTTCTTCGCCTTGGCACGCCGGCGCACCCGCTCCGCCGCACTGTGGACGATCTCGGTCAGGTCGGTGCGCTCGATGTCCTCGGGGGGAACTTCGTCCCGGGCCAGCTCGACCAGCTCGCTGACCAGCCCGCTGAGCTCCCGGATCTGGGCGTCGACGTCCCGCAGCAACGCGTCCCGGTCGTTCGCGGGCAATGCGCGCTGCGGGTTGGCCTCAGCCCGCAACAGCAACTCGATGTTGGTCCGCAGGCTGGTCAGCGGGGTGCGCAGTTCGTGGCTGGCGTCGTCGACGAGCTCGCGCTGGCGCGCACGGGAGGCCTCCAGGGCCCGCAGCATGCTGTTGAGGCTGCTGGCCAACCGGGCGATCTCGTCACTGCCAGTAACCGGAATCAACGCGGACAAGTCCTGGGTACGGGCCACCTCCTCGGCGGCGGCGGCGGCGGCGTTCACCGGTTTGAGGGAGGCCCGCGCGATCAACCTGCCCAGCAGCACCGACCCGACCACCCCGGCCGCGCCCACCCCCAACAGGATCAGGCCGAGAGTACGCAGTGTCTGGTCGACGTCGGCCATGGGCCGAGCCAGCTGGATCGCGCCCGGGCTACGGCCGGGGAACAGCAGGGGGAAGGTCGCCACCCGATACCGGTCACCGTCCACGGTAACGGTACGCAGCTGCTTGTCCACCATCCCCTCGGCCACGGCGAGGTCGGTGGTGTTCACGGGCAGCGTCACCGGCTGCCCCGACCAGGTGGCCGTGCTGCCGTCCGCGAGGATGACCTGAGCAGGCAGACCGAAGTTGGATCCGATCAGCCGCCACGAACCGCGCGGACCCGGCATGCTCGGCACGATCGTCCGAGCGGCCGCCTGGACCTGCTCGGTCAGCTGATCGTCGATGGACCTGTTGAGCACGATCCCGGTCGAGGCGAGCGCCACGCCCGCGACCACGGCCACGACGGCAGCCACCGCGACGCCGATCAGCAGTACCATCCGGTTACGCAGCGACAGATGGCTGTGCGCGAAGCGGCGCCGCCAGGACGTCCCGCCTCCAGACGCACCATTTCCAGACGCACCATTTCCAGACATGCCTCTTCCGGACATACTACTTCCGGACGCATCCGCCGGTACGTCCGGCTGCTGCCCGGCAGTACCCGAGCCGGGTAGGACGCTCATCCCGGCCGCGCTGTCATGCTGGAGCCTTCATAACGGGCCAGGGCTCGATCCGACCGCGACAGCCGTCACGTCCGCGCCTGCCACGCCGTCCGTCACGCCGTCTCCCGCAGGACATAGCCGACCCCGCGAACCGTGTGCAGCAATCTGGATTCACCGCCGGCCTCCAGCTTGCGACGCAGGTAGCTGACGAACACCTCAAGCGAGTTCGAGGACGGACCGAAGTCGTATCCCCACACCCTCTCCATGATCGTCGAACGTGACAACACCTGGCGTTGGTGGGCGAGGAAGAGCTCGAGCAGGTCGAACTCGGTCTTGGTGAGAGTCAGGTCGCGATCCCCGCGGGTCACCTGCCGGCTGCTCGGGTCGAGACGGACGTCGGAGAACGCCAGCACCTGCGGCAGCCCCGGGGCGAGACCGGCGGAGGAGTCCGCGCTCCCGCCGGCCGCAACAGCGGCGGCGCTGGCCGCCCGGGCCGACAGCGACGCCCGGCGGGTGAGGGCACGCAGCCGGGCGAACAGTTCCTCCAGCGCGAACGGTTTGACCAGGTAGTCGTCGGCCCCGACATCCAGGCCGCTCACCCGGTCGGCAAGCCCGTCACGGGCGGTGAGCATGAGGACGGGCAGGTCGTCGCCTCGGGCCCGCAGCCGCCGGCAGGTCTCCAGGCCGTCCACCCGCGGCATCATCACATCGAGCACGGCGATGTCCGGACGGTCGCGGGCGACCGCGTCCAACGCCTCGGCCCCGTCCCGGGCGGAACTGACCTCGTAGCCTTCGAACCTCAGCGATCGCTCGAGGGACTCCCGGACCGCCGGCTCGTCATCGACCACCAGTACACGCACACCACACAGTCTGCCCGGCCCACAGCGCGACAGGAGCCGGTGCGACCAACTCTCAGCTTCGCCTACCGTGATCCTTATCCGCGGTTCAGCTACCGCGACACACCGCCGGCAATCCGGCCGGACACACTGCCGACAATCGGGCCGACCGAAGGCGGCACTGGCGATCCGGTCGAACGAAGGCGGCACCGGCAACCTGGCCGCCCAGCCAGCGGCGGCGCGGACGAGGGGAGTCAGCGAGAAGCGGACGCGGGACCGGACGACCGGCCCACCGGTGAGGGCGCGGGACCGGCCAGCTCCGGGATGGGACCGCTGTCGGTCGCGCTGGTCGCGTGCGGGCCGGCATCGCCTTTCTCGTCATCGGCGCGCGGCTCCTCGTCATCATCGATCATGACGACCTCGCTGCGCTGGACGCTGCCGAGCGCGATGCCCTCGGCTTCCAGCGCCGCGCGGAAGCGCTCACGCAGGGCGCGAGCGACGTCCCACTGCTTCAGCGGCTGCGTCTTGGCGATGACGCGCAGTGCGTAGCCGTCCGCGGTCATCGACTCCATCCCCCACACCTCGGGTTCCTCGATGATGGCTGCGGCGAACTGCGGATCCGTCCAGAGCTTGTCCGCCGTCCGCTTGAGGATCCGCTTGGCCGTGGCCACGTCGGTGTCGTAGTCGAGCGGTACGTCGAGCACTGTCCGTGCCCACTGCTGGCCCTTGTTCCCCACCCGGGCGATCTCGCCGTTACGGACGTACCAGACGGTGCCCTCAACGTCACGCAGGCGGGTGACACGCAGGCTGACCGCCTCGACGTTCCCGCTGACCGGCCCCACGTCGATCACGTCACCCACGCCGTACTGGTCCTCCAGCAGCATGAACATGCCGGCCAGGAAGTCCCGGACGAGGTTCTGCGCGCCGAAGCCGACCGCGACGCCGACGATTCCGGCACTTGCCACGATCGGCGCGAGGTTGATGTCCAGCTCGCCGAGGACCGTGACGAAGGCGATCCCGAAGACGATGACGGACGTGACACTGCGCAGCAGTGATCCGACCGTTTCAGCGCGCTGCCGGCGTCGCTCCAGCAGCACAGTGGGATCACCGAACGCGCCCAGAAGCACCGCGCGCCCGGAGCGCAGTATCCCTCCCGACCCTCCGGTGGAGGCTCGGCGGGTCGTCCGGACGATGAACCGCTGCAGCAGCGACCGGATGATGAAAGCAGCCAGCAGGATCAGCAGGATCTTCAGCGGCGTGCCGACGAAGACGTTGGCACCGCCGGCAAGGTACTGGCTGTGGGTGACGTCGTAGACCGTACGGCACAACACCCCGGGGTGCGCTCCGCAGGCGTTCTGCAGCGCGTCCCTGATCTGGCCAAGGCTGGGTCCCAGCGGGACGTCGGTCGGGATCGGTACGGGCACGCTCGCGGATGCGGCGGGCACAGCGGCCGGCGATGGCGGCGGCGAGCTCGACGCTGCGGCCACCGGGGGCAGTAACGACCCGAACGGCTGGGCAAGCAGGGACGGGGAGTTGGCCACGGCCTCCAGTCAGCTCCTCACATGTGATCAATTTCGAACTTTCGGGTGGGCGACCCCCAGGGGATCCGGCGGCATCCAGTCTTACCGATACGTGTCAGCTACCGAACAGGGGTCCGACACCCGCCCATAACACACAGAAAACTGTTGGCTACGCTAGGCTTGTCGGACGGGGGCCAGGTTGCGCAGTGTGTCAATGATTACCCGGCGACAATCGCAAACCCACTCGCGTTCGAGGCCCGAAGGCGGTTGACTATCTCAGTGTCACCGGTGGCTAGCTCATGACGGTCGCCATCCGGTAGGGCGAGGAGGTCGGCGCGTGACAGAAGCGCTGGTTCTCAATGCCACGTATGAACCGTTATGCGTGGTTTCACAGAGGCGTGCGCTGGTGCTCGTGCTCACCGAGAAGGCAGTCATGGTCGAACCCGGGGACAAAGTTCTCCACTCGGCCACGTACACCGTCGAGGTGCCTGTCGTCGTACGGCTGGCTCGGTTTGTCCGTGTACCTTACCGTTCGCAGGTCCCCCTCACCCGCAAGGGGGTGCTGGCCCGGGATCATCACCGTTGTGTCTACTGCGGCGCGCCGGCAACATCGCTGGATCACGTCATCCCCCGCTCCCGCGGGGGCGCTCATGTATGGGAGAACGTGGTGGCGGCCTGCGGCCGCTGCAATCATCTGAAAGCCGACCGAGCTGTGGCTGATCTTGGTTGGCGGCTTCGCACGGCTCCCCGGGCGCCGAGCGGAGCCGCTTGGCGCATCCTGGGCAGCCGTCGGATGGATCCGCGCTGGTCGCGCTATCTGAGCTCCGACGGTGACGAGGCCGCGTCCGCCTGACCCCGGGCGGCCGACCACCCCGACGCAACGAGCAGCCAGCCAGCGGACGGGACGAGCAGCGAGTAGTCAGCGCGACAGCGTCCTGTCGGCGTTGCCGCTCGCCGGGATCATCAGGTCGAACCACACCCGTTTGCCGTCACCGGTGGTTTCCACCCCCCACCCGTGTGCGAGCACATCAACGATCAGCAGACCCCAGCCCGACTCTCCGTCATCTCGTGGTGTCTGACGGCGAGGCATCCTGGCACTTTCCCGGTCCTCGACGCTGACCCGCAACCGGTCCCCTTCCTGGTGAACGCGCAGCACGAGATCACTGCGGGCGTGCAGCACCGCGTTCGTCACCACTTCGCTGACGAGCAGCAAGGCGTCGTCCGCGACAGCGGCAAGACGCTGTCCAGCGAGGATTCGCGCGAGCGCCGAGCGGGCGTGAACGGCCGACTCGGGTTCGGCGGGCAACGCCACGTCCACCAGAGCCGGCCGGGACGGATAGGTGGTCATCACCAGCAACGCCGTGTCGTCGTCGGTCTGCACGGCCACTCCGGACGCGGCCAGGCACTGGCGCAGCAGCGCCCGCGCCGAACCTGGCGAGGGCACCCCCGCGGCGGGCGTCCCGGCATCCGCTGTCGCCGAGTCCTCCCTCGCCCTGACCAACCCGCGGCGCAGCCGATCCATGCCGTCCTCCAGCGGGTGCCGGCGGGACTCGACAAGCCCATCGGTGTACAGGACGATGCCGGAACCGGGCGGGAGTTCCAGCGACGTCTCCGAGAACGCTCCGGCGCCGCCGACACCGAGCGGCAGTCCCGGATCGAGGACCAGGTAGTCCGGCTCCTCGTCGGGCATGACCAGCAACGGTGGCAGATGGCCGGCGTTGGACACGGTGGCCCGACGGCTCACCGGGTCGTAGACGATGTACATACACGTCGTCAGGTGCAGCCCGGGCAGCGAGTCCACGACCCGGTCGAGCCGGGACAGCAGTTCGGCCGGCGCCCAGTCCTCCAGCGCGTACGCGCGTAACGCCGCCCGCAGCTGCCCCATCACCGCAGCCGCGTGCAGGCCGCGTCCCATCACGTCTCCGATCGCGATCCCGACCCGGCCGCCGGGGAGCGCGATCACGTCGTACAGGTCGCCGCCGGCCTCCGTCCCGGCCGTTCCGGGACGATATTCCATCGCGATCTCCACCCCCCGCAGCGCGGGCGGGTTCTCCGGCAGGAGCGAGCGTTGCAGGGTGAGAGCGGACTCCTGTTCGATGCTGTAGAGCTGCGCGTTGTCGAGCGCGGCCGCCCCCCGCCGGGCCAGGTGCTCGGCAAGGCTGATGTCGACGGGAGTGTAGGTCCCCGAACTGCGCACAAGCGTGACAGCACCGAGTACCCGGCCCTGCCCCGGCATCGAAACAGTGATCGTCGGACCCTTCAGGAACGCGGGGAACGGAGCATCGGCCATGCCCGCTGTGGACATCCGCGCCATCAGCTCGTCGGTCAGGTACGGCATGTACCAGGTCTGACCCGTCCGCAGGACGAGACCGGGCCCGTCCTCACTGTCCAAACTCGGCAGCCGGGTGGCAACGAAGTTGCGCAGATACTCGGCGACCCGGCCGTCACGGTGCACGATCGCGCCGAGGCGTACCTTCTCGCCGTCACGGAGAAAGACGATGGCGCCGTCACCAAGCCGTGGTACCGCCAGCGACGCGATCATATCGATGATCCGCTGCGGGACGAGGGAACTCGACAGCACCAGTCCGGCGTCGGAAAGAAAGCCCAGCTGCTCGAGCGCGAGCCGCTCGGGGGCACGCTCGCGAGGACGGCCCAGTATCTGGCGCAGTGACCACGTCCCTCGGCCGAGCTCGGCCAGAACCGACCCGAGCCGGCCCGCCGCCATCCCGGTGAGGGCCGCGCCCGTCCGGATGGCGTTGCCCGCCGCGTTGTCACCAGCGGCCGTATTGTCACCGGCGGCCGTGCCGTTGCTTTTAGTAAGTATATTGCTACCGAAAGCATAGCCGGCGAGGATGCCACCGAGGCGTCCGATTCGCTCATGCACAACCCGCCGGACAAGCACGAACGGACTGTGCACACCTTTTGAAGTCAGTTGATAACGTGTCGTCACCTCCTCCACCTGGCGGAGTCTAGTTCGGTTATCGGATATCGCGCCTGGCGACAGGCTCCGGACCAGCGGGCCGAAGGCGGTTCGATCATTGACATTTCGCGCCCGGGGAGCCGGGCCCGCGATCGTTGGAAAGATTCGGCGACGGACGCCGGACAGCGACGGAGCTGCGGGATTGGATGAGACCATGGGTGACTGGTGGCTCGACGCCGTAATATACGAGGTCTACATCCGCAGCTTCGCCGATTCCGACTCCGACGGGGTCGGGGATCTCACCGGTATCTCCTCCCGCCTGCCCTATCTACGCGACCTGGGCGTGGACGGAATCTGGATCACCCCGTTCTATCGTTCCCCCATGGCCGACCACGGCTACGATGTCGCCGACCACCGTGACGTCGACCCGCTGTTCGGCGATCTGGCCGCCTTCGACTCGCTACTCGCCGAAGCTCACCGGCACGGGCTGAAGGTTCTCGTCGACCTCGTCCCGAACCACTCCAGCAACACCCACCCGGCCTTTCGCGCCGCGCTGGCAGCCGGCGCCGGTTCCCCCGAGCGGGATCTGTACATCTTCCGCAACGGGCGGGGCGAAGACGGCCGCGAGCCACCCAACAACTGGGTCTCGGTCTTCGGTGGGCCGGCCTGGACCCGGGTGGCCGACGGCCAGTGGTACCTGCACCTGTTCGCGCCGGAACAGCCCGACTGGAACTGGCGGCACCTCCGGGTGCGCGACGACCACGACGCCACCGTCCGGTTCTGGCTCGATCGCGGTGTCGACGGTTTCCGCATCGACGTCACCCACGGCCTGGTCAAGAACGACATCCTGCCGGACAATCCACCGCGCCCGGCCGAAGACGTCCCCTTCTTCCGCGAGCGGGCCGAACCCCACAGCTGGGATCAAGAAGGCGTGCACGAGATCTACCAGCACTGGCGCACGATCATCGAGGACTACCGCCGCCGCGACGGACGGGCCAGGGCGCTCGTCGGCGAAACCTGGGTGGCCGACCCACGTCGACTGGCCCGCTACGTGCGTCCCGACGAACTGCACCTGACCTTCGCCTTCTCGCTGCTGGCCGCCCCGTGGTCGGCGACGGCCTGGCGTACGGCGATCACCGCGGATCTGGCCGCCACCGCCGAGGTGGGCGCGCCCACCACCTGGGTGCTGGCCAATCACGACGTCACCCGGCCGGCGAGCCGTTACGGGGGCGGCGAGACCGGCCTGCGTCGGGCCCGTGCCGCGCTGCTGACCCTGCTCGCCCTGCCCGGGCCGGTCTTCCTCTACCAGGGCGACGAACTGGGCCTGCCCGAGGTGGACGTGCCGTCGGCGTACCGGCAGGACCCCGTCTGGGAACGATCCGGGCGGCGCAACCCCGGCCGGGACGGCTGCCGGATCCCGCTACCCTGGTCAGGACAGCGGGCACCGTACGGGTTCGGCGGCGCCGACGGCGTACCGCCATGGCTGCCCCAGCCCGACGGCTGGGCCGAGCTGACCGTCGCCGCACAGGCGTCCGACCCGGTGTCGACGCTGGTACTGGTACGCGGAGCGCTGGCGTTGCGGCGGGCGTTGCCCGTGCTCGGAGCCGGTCGACTGCGCTGGCGCGACGACACCGTGCCCGCGGTCCTGGCATTCGACCGCCCGGGGCCACTGAACGCACCCGGAACACCACTAGACGCGTCCGACACACTACTGGTCGCGTCAGACACTCCGTCGAACGCATCCGATGCACTGCCAAGCGCATCCGGCACGACTGGCCTGACCTGTGTCATGTCCACCGCCGAGACGGATGTCAGCCTGGCCATACCCGGACGTCTTGTGCTGGCCAGCAGCCCGGTCGGCTACGACGGAGCCACCCTGACGCTCCCCCCGGACACGACGGTCTGGCTCGCGCCGCACTCCGGCTGACACCGCACTCCGGCTGACACCGTGCTGCGGCTGACACTGTGCTGCGGTACGCCACCACAGTTCCCCCGCTGCGATGCGCATCCGAGGTCCGCCGGCCTTCCTCCACCTCCAACCTCCACCTCCAACAGGCTGACGCCACGCCACGGTTCCCCGCTAGAATTCGCCGTCCCGGTTCCCCCACTGCGATGCACCGTGGGGGAACCGGGACGCGGACGGCAACCGGTGATCCGAAAAGATGCCGTTGGCCGCATCATGCTCGCTGCCCACGATCCGTCCAGCACAATGGATGGCGTGACCCAGCAACCGTCCACGGCCCGCCCGGCAGACACCTTCTACGACGCGGTAGGCGGCGAGGAGACCTTCCGGCGGCTGGTAGCCCATTTCTACGCGGGGGTTGCCGAGGACCCGCTGCTGCGCCCGCTCTACCCGGAGGGAGACCTCTCCGGCGCGCAGGAGCGGCTGCAGATGTTCCTCGTCCAGTACTGGGGCGGGCCGTCAACCTACAGCGAGCAGCGCGGACATCCCCGGCTGCGGATGCGGCACGCGCCGTTCGCGATCGGCCCCGCCCAGCGGGACGCCTGGCTGGTCCGGATGCGAGCCGCCGTCAACGAGCTCAACCTGCCACCGGAGCACTTCCAACCCCTCTGGGACTACCTGACGATGGCCGCCAGCTCCCTGGTCAACCACCCGGAGTGAATCCGGGGAGCACACCCGCGTCCACTCACGTATCCACCCGTGTGCACTCCGGAAGGCATGCCTTCACCCGCAGGGCGCGGCTGCGCCCCGGAAGACACGGCCCACGCTGGTTACCGACAGTCCCGGATACCACCAGTACGCCGGTCATGTAACCATGCGTGGCCTGGCGAACGCTGGCATGCGTCGATGAGCGCTGGCCACCAGAGAAGATCGGCACGAGTTTGTCGCCGTGTACGCTAATTCGGCCGAAAAGCGTGCACAGCAACAAACTCGTTTGGATCATGACCCCTGCGGGTGGCTGCGGACGGGGTCCGCACTACCTGGCCGGTGCCCTAGTCTCGGGTGAGTTTGCGGTAGGTCACCCGGTGTGGCCGTGCCGCCTCGGCACCCAGACGGTCGATCTTGTTTGCCTCGTAGTCCGCGAAGTTCCCCTCGAACCAGAACCAGCGGGCCGGGTCGGAGTCCGTGCCCTCCCAGGCGAGGGTGTGAGTGGTGACACGGTCGAGGAACCACCGGTCGTGAGAGATCACCACCGCGCAGCCCGGGAACTCACCGAGTGCGTCCTCCAGCGAACGCAGCGTCTCGACGTCCAGGTCGTTGGTCGGCTCGTCGAGGAGCAGCAGGTTGCCGCCCTTCTTGAGAGTCAGTGCGAGGTTGAGCCGATTGCGCTCTCCGCCGGAGAGGACACCGACGGGTTTCTGCTGGTCAGGCCCTTTGAAGCCGAAGGACGACACGTAGGCGCGGCTCGGTAGGTCGACCTTGCCCACGATGATGTGGTCGAGCCCGTCGGAGACGACCTCCCACACGTTCTTCTTCGGGTCGAGACCCGCACGGCTCTGGTCCACGTAGGCGATGTCCACGGTCTCACCGATGAGCAGCTCACCGGCGTCGGCAGTCGCCTGACCGGTCAACATGGTGAACAAGGTGGTCTTGCCGATGCCGTTCGGGCCGATCACACCCACGATGCCACCGCGGGGCAACGAGAACGACAGGTCGTCGATGAGAAGCCGATCGCCGAAGCCCTTGCGTAGCTTCTTCGCCTCGATCACGACATTCCCCAGCCGCGGGCCGGGCGGGATCTGGATCTCCTCGAAGTCGCGAGGACGCGCCTTGTTGGCCTCGGCTGCCAGCTCCTCGTACCGGGCGAGACGTGCCTTGCTCTTGGCTTGACGGGCTTTCGGGTTCGAACGCACCCATTCCAGCTCCTGAGTAAGGACGCGCTTGCGCTTGGCGTCCTTGCCACCCTCGACCTTGAGCCGAGCGGCCTTGGCCTCCAGGTACGTGGTGTAGTTACCCTCATACGGATAGGTATGGCCACGGTCAAGTTCGAGGATCCAGCCGGCGACGTTGTCGAGGAAGTAGCGGTCGTGGGTGACCGCGAGCACCGCTCCGGCGTAGCGGGCCAGATGCTGCTCCAACCAGGCGACGCTCTCGGCGTCCAAGTGGTTCGTGGGCTCGTCCAGCAGGAGCAGGTCGGGAGCTTCGAGCAGGAGCTTGCACAACGCGACACGGCGCCGCTCACCACCGGAGAGCTTGGTCACATCGGCATCGCCGGGAGGCAGGCGCAACGCGTCCATCGCCTGGTCGAGCTGGCTGTCGAGCTCCCAGGCATTCGCCGCCTCGATCCTGTCGATGAGGGCTGCCTGCGCGGCGAGGAGGGAGTCGAAGTCCGCGTCCGGCGCGGCCATCTTCTCGTTGATCTCCTCGTACCGGGCAAGGACCTCACGGATCTCCCGGACGCCGTCCTCGACATTGCCGCGGACGTCCTTTGTCTCGTCCAGCGGCGGTTCCTGCGCAAGCATGCCGACGGTGAAACCGGGACTCAGCGTCGCGTCTCCATTGCTCGGCTGGTCAAGACCAGCCATGATCTTAAGCAACGACGACTTACCCGCACCGTTCGGACCGACGACACCGATCTTTGCGCCGGGCAGGAACGACAGGGTGACGTCGTCGAGAACGACCTTGTCACCGTGGGCTTTGCGCACTTTGCGCATCTGGAAGACGTACTGCGCCATGCGGTCAACCTTATGGGTCAGATGGGCCTGTCGGTCCGGCCGGTCCGGCGAACCTCACCGGCCGGGCAGGTACGGCCGCGGCAGAGCTCCTCGCCATGGGCCGTAGCCTCCGCCGCGGCCGGCCCAGGCAGGTACTTGCAAGGGCGGATCCCGCAGCCGCGACTGGCGTCCTCATCCGGGCCGGCACCGGGCAGATACTGCAGGGGCCGGGCACCACGAGGCGGCGGACTCGGACTGCTGGGAATCCGCCGCCGGACACAGGTGCGGGTCGTCAGCCCGCGCTGAGCCGGATCGTCGGCGTCACCCCCGATCCCACCGCACCCACCTGACTGTCCGGTACCAAGACCCTGACCGCGGCCTGCCTGGAATCGACGCGAACGGGCAGGTCAGTCCAGTCAAGAAGACGTTCACGGCCATCTGCCGACGGGGTGTAGAACAGCCTCAGCGTCACCGAACGGTCCTTTGTGGCAAGGACATCGCTGACTTTCGGACGGAACCCGAGGCCGGTTGTGTCCACACCGTCGGGGCTGATGGTGAGCCGGCCCACCAGTGGTTGATCCGGGTTCACCGGGAAGGAGCTCCGCCTGCCGCCTCCAGTCACCTCGATACGGGCCGCCCGGGCACCGGCCGGCACCGACGCGGTGATGCCGACGTCGACACTCGCGCTGTGCACCACCCGCAGGCGTTCCAACTGGGCTGCCGACGACGATGCCAGCGTCCGGTTGTAACCGATGGCCAACCTGAGCAGGTACGCCGGCCGGTCCGGATGATCGGCGACGACGTCGAAGTCGGCTTGCCCCCGCGAGACCGCGTACAGCACCCGGTCGTCCAGCGTCGGCGAATTGGACACCACCGATGTGGGGTGCATGAGAAAGGCCGGGTCGACCGGAACGATGACCAACATGGGACCAGCTTGGGTAGCGATCATATTCGACAGATCGCGATCACGCCGGGTGAACGTCATGTTGTCCTGCAATGCGACGACCAGGACGAACGCACTCAGAGCGAGACCCGCGCCGGCGGCGAGACCGGTGATGCGTGGCCACGCCGAGGCCATGTCCACCAGCCCGCGGGCTCCGAACAGGACAAGCGTGACCAGCACCGGCATGAGGTAGAACGGGCCGATGTAGCGGGTGCCGCCCCACAGGTCGGCAGCGTTCCAGGCGCCCCAGAACCCGACGTACCCGACAATCAGGAGCAGGGCGCCGGCTCCGACCGCGAGCGCAGGGGCGGACAGCCGACGGCGGGCGACCGTCGCGGCCGACAGGACCGCGAGGAGAACCCCTCCGCACGCCCAGGCGCCGAGCAGCCACAGGTGATCGCCGATGGCGGCGATCCCTTCGGCTACCCCGAAGCGGTGAGCGGTGTCGGTGGGAAAAAGCCTGCGGACCCCGAAACCCAACTTGTCATCGGGTTCCAGCAGCGCGAACGGAAGCTGGAAGGGGTTGCCCGTCGCCGCCGCGTTGTAGCCGAGTAGGAGGGCGACCGGAGCAACCAGCCCTGTTCCCACCCAGCGCAGCACCCACCACCGCCGTCCACGCGCACCTCGGCACACCACCCACAGCACAAGCGGGCCGAGTACCAGCACGGTGTCGTACGGACGTACCGCCGCCGCAAGCCCCAATGCCAGCCCGGCACCGATGAGCGGCGGCCGGTGACGGGTACGCAGCCCACGCAGCAGTCCGAGCACCACGCATTCGGACAGGACGAGCACCGGCAGATACGGCAAGAGCATCGCGCTGTGCAGGACTGTCAGCGGTGACAGGGCCAGCAACCACGCGGCGACGGCGGCGGCCCGCCGGTCGTTGAGCAGCTCGATCCCGACGAGGTAGGTCACCCCGACCGCGGCAGCCGCGACAAAGGCAAGCGCCGCGGCCGTCCCGCCGGTGATCACTAGGCTCAAGGCTAACAACCCAGCGATCACAGGGGTGTACTTCAGTACATAGTGACCATCGACAACCGTCGCCAGCCACGGTGCGTAGGACTCGGCCGACGGCGGCGCTGATGGAAACAAGTCGCCTCCCGCCAAAGTCTGGGCCTGCAGCCGGTAGAGCGCCTCGTCGTTGTTGATCGACAGGTAGGGAAACAGATGCTGATTGATCAGTACGGCGGCAACCGCGCTGAGCAGGGCCGCCACCGCGACCGTCCAGCCGGGCCGGGATACCGCGGCCAACCGTGATCGCAGGACCGCACGTGAATATCGCCACCCCGGCCCACGAGCCGGCCGACCGTCCGACCGGCGGTCAGAGAGGTGCCGGTCGGACGGCTCCGGCCGCTGATCCATGGACTGATCCGTGGATTCCGTATCCGGGCCGCTACCATCCGTCCGGGACGTTCCCGCCTGCCCCCGCGGCACCGGGATGGGCATTGGCGTGTCGGCCCCCCGCGCGCTGGTCACGGACCGACGCTACCCACAGCTTCCATCCCGATCGGGCACGGGTCCGTGTCAGCGCGGGCGGACAGCCGAGTCGATGGACAAATCGGAGCTGGTCGAATCCGTTGCGTCACACTGTGGCCGGGTGGAGAGCCGTGGCTGGGGGCGGCACCTCGTCGAACTCTGCCACCGGCGCGGTGGCACCGAGCAGCGACCTGCCGAACGGCTCATCCGCACCCGTGTCGGCCGCACCCGTGTCGGCAAGATCTCCGTCGCGATACTCCGTACCGGTCTCGAAGCGTGCCTCGCTCCTGCCATCGTGCACACCGGCTCCGTCGGTCGTACCAACGGCCCCCTGCCCTGACGCCACCCCTTCCGCAGCCTGATCGTCCCCATTCGAGCGAACCGTCCGCCGGACCTCTGCCGTCTGACGTGCAAGATCAACCGCAACAGCGTCGGCATCCACCTCGTAGACGACCCGGCGGTTTCCCTCATGGGTCTCGAAGGATCTCTGCCGTAGCCGCCCGACCACGAGCGTCCTGTCTCCCTTGCGCAACGATGCGCCGACGTTTTCAGCCATATGCCGCCAGCAGGTGACCGTGATGAAGACGGTGCGACCATCCACCCAGCGGTTCTGCGTGCGGTCGAACCGGCGCGACGTGCTGGCCAGGCGAAGGGAGCAGACGAAGTTCCCGTTCTGCGTGCATCGCAGCTCAGGCTCGTCGACAAGGTTGCCGAGCAGCGTGACCGACGCCTCGATCATGGTTCCTCCCGGATCATGGGGTAGCTGGCTTGGTTCCGTGTGACGGACGGTCGTTGTGACCGGATCGGTATCTCGTCCCGACTCACACTCTCCAGCCCCGCAGCCAGCCTGGCACCTGCGTTCCTCCACCTGTGGACAGACCGCATCCATCCACAGGCACGAAGCCGGGCAGATGCGCGATCTACCTTCGCCATGCGAGCGTCAGAGATTTGACCTCCAGATGACCACCAGATCCGAGCACTCAAAGTGGTTAAATGGAGTCATTTCGTTGCCGGCGGGAACCGTGCTAAGTGATCGCGATAGGAGACAGCACAATAGGTGGTGCGCGCCCGTAGCTCAGCGGATAGAGCGAGTGCCTTCTAAGCACCAGGTCGCAGGTTCGATCCCTGCCGGGCGCACTCGGGGATCAAGCCCCCACGCTGCATCATCGCGTCCCCGGACCCGTGTCCGGCCGAGGATCGAGCCTCCCAGGACCCCCACGTGTAGCAACCCCTGTAGCAGCCACGGGTAGCCGTCCTCGCGTCGGCCGACGGTGACCGCGTCCAGATCCATCGGGTCGCTGTCCCCGTGG
>NZ_CAAAFR010000046.1:0-7945 GCF_900634745.1 Protofrankia symbiont of Coriaria ruscifolia | reverse complement strand
GTCCCCGTGGTCGGAGCGGTCACCGTCGGCGTCGAGGTCGGTTGGGGTGACCGGGCGGGCCAACGGATCCCGGCGGGTAAACTCCACCCAGATGAACCCGACCCGCCGGTCCGCCCGCACCCGGCAGCCCCGAGCGCGGAACGCCTGCCGTAATGCTTCAGCCTGTTCCGCCCACTGCTGCGGCGTCTGCCCATAAAGCAGCTCGACGCGCAGCCGGTCGGCCCAGCGGGTGCAGCGGATCCGCCGGATGCGGGGGAAGGTCTCGGCGAACGCCACCCGGTCCCCGGTCGAGGTCGGCTCCCGGATCGCCAACTCGGTGTAGACCATGACCGGCCGCCACCGTCGCCGATAGACCAGCCCCAGCCGCAGCCGGCCGATCACCTACCAGGCCAGCCAGGAGAACGACCGGCGGTGCAGCCGCCACCACACCGCGGCGACGACGGCCAGGCCCAGCCCGGCGGCACCCAGACCGGTCGTCCCGTACCGGTGGTGGATCACCATGATGGTGACGACCACGGCGACGGTCACCGGCCGGCGGGCCAGCCACCGCAGCAGATGCCACAGGATCTTTCCAGCCAGCCCGATCAGCAGCATCCACAGCGGCACATCGACCTTCGGATTGCGGGTCGGCACCTCGGGAAACGGCCGCGACCCGTTGGTTTTTGCCATGACAGATCACACCCACCTTGCAGAAAGAAGAATCAGAGGAAAAGAATCCGGCAGGCAAGAAACCCGCTGGAGGCGGTTATGCCGCGACCGCGGGCCCCTCGTCCGGGCCTGTGTCAGCGGCCTCCAGCATCAACCGCTCGCATTCCAACAGATGGTCATTGGCGGCCTGGACCAGCGCGTGGGCGAACTCCAGATGCCCCGCGGTCACCGTCTGATCCCAGATCGACAACGTGAGGTACGCCCCCGGTGTCGATCCCGAGGATCGGTGTCCGGTCCGGGTAGCGGTGACAGAACACCGTCCAGTCCCCGCCGACGTGGAGCCCCAGATGCAACGACGAGCCCGGTTCACCGTTGTCAGCCAACGGTTCCGGCGCCACCGGCATCACCGCCGCCCCCATCTTCACCTTCACCTCCGCCGAGCCGGCACGCGCGGTCGGGTCCGGGTCCATGACACACACCGTCCACAGCGGCTCTCCGGTGTCCTTGTCGCGCTCCTGGACGTCGACCTCACCCGCCTGCGCCTTCGCGAAGTCGCGGGCAGCCTCCACACCGAGCACGAACGCGCCGTGCGGGAACACGTCCTCGAACCGCACCGGAATTCGTCGTGGCAGCGCCACCGTCACCCACCTCCGTCAGGGATCAGGTCCGGGTTCCGGCGGGACGCCGCGTCCCGGACAGCATCCACAATGAGGCGCTCAGGAACCGCTTGCCAAGCGATATCGTACCTATGTATATGCACCCCGTATGAAATCCATACCCCGACCGGTTGGCATGTCAACAGCCGTTTGCCCCACAGCTATTTTTGACAGGTGACAAACAAGGACGGCGTCCCGCCGTACACGGCACGCGGCCGGGTTGAGGGTGAGAACTGGCAGGCTGTCGCCGACGCGCTCAACGCCCGCATGGCCGCCCGCCGCATCGGACAACAGGCCCTCGCGACCGCGTCCGGGGTGTCCGTGGCCACCCTGCGGCAGCTCCAGCACGCCCGGCACTCCCGCCGCGTCCAGAACACCACCTGTCCGCGGTGGCCCGCGCGCTGGACTGGCCGGACGACCACCTGATCCGGGTCCTGCTCGGCGACCAGGCGGACGACGCGGACGACGACACCGACCGGACCGCGTCCCCGGCGGACCGCTGGGTCGTGGCACGCCTTGACGCGATCGAAGGCCATCTCCGGCGGATGGATCAGCGTCTCGCTCTCATCGAACGGCACCTCAGCACGTGCGGCCTGTGAAACGCCGAAGGGCTGGAACCTCACGGAGTCCTCCCCGCGCGGTTCCAGCCCTTTTCTACGGCCGTGCTGTCGAGCTATCCCGGTGGCGCGGCTCGCTGTGGCAGCGCCAGACAGAAGATCAGAAGTAGGTCGACGTCACCGAACGACTCGACGAACTCGGCGGTCTCCGGCAGCGTCCGCAACATCCGGATCAGTTCCGCCGGCCGCATGGACGGTGTGAGCGTGACGACCCACTCCCTCGCGCCAGCGGGGAACAGCGACTCTCCGCTGTTCGGCGGCTGCGCATCGTCGGAGGGACGGTCCGCGTCGTCGGCGTCGCTGGTCACCGCGGCCTGGGCCGCCGCACGGCACGCGCGAGTGCCGCCTCGAGCTGGCTACGGCCCCCCACCTGCCGGGAGACGTTCTCCACGAAGAAGAACAGCGGCGTGACCTGGTAGTCGTGCCAGCCGTTCTCGATGGCGAACAGGTCCGCCGACGCCGCCGAATCAAATGTGATCATTGTGTCGCGGACACGGCGTTCCGCTCCTGGCTCGAACCGCACGACACCCCACAGCACCGGCGTCCGGGTGTCCGTACCGCTGTCCTCCACACCGTTTCTCGTCCCGTTGCTGGTCACCGTCACCGGCTTCACCGTCCCGTCCGCATCGTCGATTGGATGCCGGCCCGGTCCCGCGGGCAAGCTCCCTCAACGCGGGACAGGGCCGGTTGCGAACGACTGTGCCGAGCGCACGGATGTCGCCGAAAGTCCCAGGCCGTATACGCCGAACACCCCACGATCTATCCACTGGCCGTATAGTCGTGTCGTTCGATGAGCGTTCGTACCGTTTGCGTGCAGGCCATCGGGAGGCCCCATGGGAACCGGACGCCGTCCGCTACCCCCCACGCCCGAAGGGCTGTGGGAGCAGCCCGACATGGCCGAAGCGATCAGCGGCCGGGACATGGCCGTCGTCCTGACCATCTACCGGAAGTACACCGGTGCGACACAGACCCAGATCGCGGGCGCCTGCGAGATCCCGCAGTCCCACGTCAGCGAGATCCAGAGCGGCCGCCGGCGGGTCACCAGCCTGGAGATCTTCAAGCGTCTCGCCGACGGCCTCGGGATCCCCCGAACCCCTCTCGGCCTTGCCGAAAAACCGGACACCCGGCGGCCGGACGGCCAGGACGCGCCCGCCCGGCCCCTGCCGACCGAGCTCGTCCCCGAGGTTGTGCGGATCTACCCCAACCGTGGCACCGTCCCCGGCGAGATGTGGCGGGCACTGCTCAACCACGCCCAGGACACCGTGGACATCCTCGTGATCGCAGGCCTGTTCCTCCCCGACGGACACGCCGACCTCGTCCCACTCCTGCGCGCGAAGGCCGCCACCGGCGTGAAGATCCGCTACTCGCTCGGTGATCCCGCCTCCGACGCGGTAGCGCTGCGCGGCGCCGAGGAAGGCATCGGCGACAACCTCGCCGCCCGCACCCGGATGACCCTCACCTACCTGTCCGGCCTGCGCGACGTCCCCGGCATCGACCTCCGGCTCCACAGCACGACCCTGTACAACTCGATCTACCGATTCGACAACGAGATGCTCGTGAACACCCACGTCTACGGCGCCCCGGCCGCGCACTCCTCCGTGTTGCACCTGCGCCAGACCGCCGACGGCAGCCTGTTCGACCACTACGCCGCCGGGTTCGAGCGCGTCTGGGCCACCACCGAAGGAGCCTGACAGCCCATGGCACGGATCGACTACTTCAACGACCCCAACGCCCCCAAGGCCAACAGCGTCGTCCCCTCGGTCACCGCGGTCGTCACCGACGAGACTGGCCGCATCCTCATGGTCCACAAAACCGACAACGACCTGTGGGCGCTGCCAGGCGGAGGCATGGACCTCGGCGAATCGATCGCGGACGCCGCTGTCCGGGAAACCAAGGAGGAAACCGGCATCGACATCGAGGTCACCGGCCTGATCGGCGTGTACACCAACCCCCGGCACGTCCTGGCCTACGACGACGGCGAGGTCCGCCAACAGTTCTCCCTGTGCTTCACCACCCGCATGCTCGGCGGCACCCTGCGCACGTCCAGCGAGACGAAGGAAGTCCAGTTCGTCGCCCCCACCGACCTCGACAGCCTGAACATCCACCCGTCCATGCGGCTACGGATCAACCACTACCTCGAAGGCCGCCCCACGCCCTATATCGGCTGACCAGCCGCCGCCAGACGGTGCAACATCCGATCGATCGAGACCCCCAGTAGCGGACGAGCACGCGCAATCGAGCGATGCACCACCGAACCCTCCCCATACCGGGAAAAGATCTCCTCCACCCGCTCGGCGAAGGTGAACCGCTGCCCCTTCGGACCGGTCGTCATGTCCGCGAACACCAGGGCGTCCATCACCGGCGACTCCTCCAGCTCCCAGGAGGCCAGCACGTCGGACAGGCCGCGTTCCTCGGCTTCGATCCGGGCACAGGAGTGATGCGCCACCAACGCACACAGCCGGCGGGAGACGTCCGGACGCTGTTGAAGGAACCGGGCACCGTCCACCGGATGGAACCGCAGCAACCCCACCGCCGGGGCATAGCCGATGTCATGCAGCCAGGCCGCGGTGACCAACAGGTCCCGTTCCTCCGGGTCCACTGCCACCGCCGCTTCCCGCGCACGGGCAGCAACCTCCCGCACATGAGCCCACCGGTCACCCAAAGGCACAAGAAGCTCGCTCGCCAACCGCTCAGCAGCCGCTACATCCACCCACACGACGGTATGTACACCCCGGTCCGGCGTCAGCCGAGTCCAGTGGACTGCCGAAATACCCGTTTTAGGATCAGACGGTACGGCCTGCGCCACGCGACGGCTGCGCGTGGCGCAGGCACGCTATGCTCGCCGGCGCGTCGCCGACTACCCGCCAGCATAGCCCGATACAAAAGAGTCGGGTGGCCCGACAGGCAGCCGACCTATCATGATCAACAACTTGTGCCATCATCTTGTCGTGACGAGCATGGCCTCCCTTGGCCCCGCCCAGCGGCTACTGAAAATCAACGAAGAGATTCTCCGCAAGGAAGCGGAACTACGCAATTCACGCTTCACTCGACGTGTGGCGCGTATATGTACCGCGGTCGGGCCAGCCACATTGATAGCCGTCTACATAGCTACAGCGTTAACATGGAGAACAGTTGACCTAAGGTTGATCAATTTCATTCTAATTCCCTTTGGAAGTCTGGCCGTATCGACTGCAACCTTTATCTATTGGACAACCTTTACTGATGACAGCGTGAAGAGTGTCGCAGAATTAGATCTAGATCTAAGCGTTTTACGGGAACGAAAGAGAATTCAAGCCGCAGAGTTGATGCTTGACAGCCGGTACCGCCGTAGCGGCTACAGGGAGGAAATAACACCAACCCTGACTCGCTATCGGCGCGAAAGTACTCGCTACCGAAGAATTCACAACTACTTGCAAGCATGCATAATCATCGGATCGCTTGCCACAACCACCTTGGCAGGAATATCCGTCGACACAGTTGTATTTAGATGGGCGACCGCCGGAAGTAGCTTTTTTGTTGGCATCGCCGCCGGATTTACTGGATACTATAAGTTTCGCGAAAGGAGTTTCCATCTACAGCAAACTGCCGATGCGATCGAGCAGGAGTGGAAAGCATTTGAGTTGAGCATTGGACGCTATAAAAATCTAACCGACGATGAAGCGCTCGCCGATTTCGTGGAAGAGATTGAGCAGCTCAAGGCAGAACAAAGAAAACGAGAGCAAAACCTCGATCAACCCTCAGAACGGGAGTCAGCGACCAGCCGTGCAGCACAGTAACGAGACGCAGATATCAAGGCGTTGACCAGGCGATACGGACCTCGGAGGACGACCACTGATGGAGTAGGTCGATCTTGTAATCGGGTGGCATGCGACGGTGCGGATGTAGCAACCGGTGTAGCAACGAGCGCCTACGAAGGCGGACGCCGGTGGATCGCCAGGGCAGAAGGCGGGCTGAGACAGCGAGTGCTTGCCGTGCCTTCTAAGCACCAGGTCGCAGGTTCGATCCCTGCCGGGCGCACAAACCCCCCTGACCAGGCAGAACGTAATCGATCAATCCGGATGCTTCGTTGCATGCCGCTTAGACAGCGGATAACACTCCGCTCCGCCGCTGCCATCGTCCCGAGGCCGGGATGATCGTTCTGACGGCTCGACGTCATGTGGCGCCATACGCTCGTCGCGTGGCTGAGACAAGACTGCTCACAGCGCTACTGACGCCAGACCCGGACGGCGGGTACGTCGCCCAGATTGTGGAGCTGCCGGGCGTGATCAGCCAGGGCGACACCGTGGAGGAGGCACTGGCGAACATCCGCGAAGCCGCCGAGATCTACCTCGAAGACGCGACACCAGCGGATCGCGCCTCACTTGACGCACACCCTCTGACCACCGCGGTGCAGGTGCGTGTGGCTTGAGCGGCCTTCCTGTACTGTCCGGCGCGCGGCTGGTCAAGGCACTCGAGCGCGCCGGGTTCACGCAGGTTCGGAGCAGGGGAAGCCACGTCGTGATGCGCAACCTGGACAACGGGCGTGGGGTGACCGTGCCTCTCCACACCACAAATCAAGCGTGGCACGCTCGCGGCGATTCTCTGTCAAGCGGGACTACGCCCTGACGAGCTCGACGCACTCCTGTAGCGGATACCCAGCGCGGGCGAGCGGCTTCCGGACGCGACCCCGCCGCGAGATCCGAACCTTCGCCGACGTACTTGAGCGGGCAGCCCACCACGAGGGCGACCAAGCGCACGCCGACAACCGCCGCGGCCGGATTCTTCCTGGGCTCGCCCCGTCCACCGTTCGGATCACGGGCCAAACGCTTTCCCCTCCGGCGAACTCTTCCCCCAGATGCCTGGTTGGAGCAGTCTGGTGGTCTCGATCGGAGGCGGGCCGTCGTCACGGGTACCGGAGGCATCCGAGGCACGCCGCCGATCCTCTTGCCGGAGGTGGGGGTGCCGACGATCGGATGATAGTATCCGATCGGATACACCGGGAGGTTGACGTGGAAGGGTCTTCGAGCGGGCGCCTCATTGAGCGGGCACGTCTGGAGGCCGGATTGTCCGGGGCGGAGATGGCTCGCCTCGCTCATACCTCCAGGCCGACGCTGGCGGCCTACGAGCACGGCTCGAAGTCGCCGACGCTGGCGACCGCGGAGCGGTTGCTGGCCGTCGCGGGTTTCCGCCTCGACATCGTCCCGGTTCCCGGGTTTCAGGTGGTCAACGATGAGCGGGGACGGCCGTTCGTGGTCCCGGACCGGTTGCCTCGTCTTCCCGTGACGCTGGCGCTGGCGCGGGTGCGGCTGCCGGTGCATCTCGGCTGGTCCGACCCTGCGCGGATTTATGACTTGTCTGACCGTCAGCAACGGCAGCGTGTCTATGAGATCGTGCTGCGCGAGGGGCAGGCTGAGGATATCCAGACTTACATCGACGGCGCCCTGCTGATCGATGCGTGGCGTGAGCTGGTCCTCCCTGCAGCAATCCGACGGCGGTGGGAACAGACCGTCCTCCCGCCGTGATCACATGGCTCCAGCGGCTGGTGGCGCGAACCTTCTTCGCGCTACCGGAAAGCGCGGGTTTCGCGGTCGCCGGTGGCGCGGCCCTCAACGTCCGTGATCTCGTCAACCGGCCAACCCGGGATCTTGATCTGTTCACATCCCCAGCACCGGGCATGCTGATCTCGGCGGTGGCGGCAGCCTACGAGCGAAGTGCGCAAGAACGGGGATGGACCGTCAGGCGGATCCACGTCACGGAGACGTTCGCCAGACTCGTCACCGACACCGGTGCGGAATCATTGATCGTCGATATAGGCATCGACAGCCGCCCGACCAGGCGCCGACCATGACGGAACTCGGACCCACCCTCACCGCCCGAGACTTGGCCGCGCGCAAGACGCTGGCTCTTTTCGGTCGGGCCGAAGCCCGGGACTTCACGGACGTGTACTGGCTGTCGCGTCGCTTTGGGAAGGACCAGCTTCTGCGGTTGGCCGGCGCTCAGGACCAGGGCTGCGCGAAGGTCGCCCGGCGTGGCGATCGGCTACTC
>NZ_CAAAFR010000045.1:0-4688 GCF_900634745.1 Protofrankia symbiont of Coriaria ruscifolia | reverse complement strand
TAACGCAGCTGATCGAAACTTTGCGCAACCTTCCCGCAGCCCTGGCTCAGGACAGCGGGTTCGACCTCCAGGTCTTCGCCGACATGGTTGGAACCATTCGCCGCTTCACGGACGAAGACCTGCTCCTGGAGCGGCAGGAGGCCGAAAAGGTGCGGGCATTCTTTGCCGCCTGGCAGGACGAAATTCGGTCCATCGGTCCGGCGTCACCGCCAACGGAACCCCGAGTCCACAACGAACCGTGGCAGAACGCCAGGCACCGAGATCGCCGAATGGCTCCAGGACGCCCGCGCGGACGCGGGCTACCGTGCCATGCGGCCGGGGCGAAAGCCGCCTACCCCAAAGCTCGGGACGAGGATGAATCCGAGCCGTGGGCGGCCGTGGACCTCCCTGGGTTGGCTGCGCAGATGCCCGTCCGAGCCGGAGTTATTTGATCTTCGCCGCGTTCGCGGTGCCGGCGTAGCTGTCGCGTCGGATCTTCGTGTGCACGGGTACGACAGACACCACTGGGCCGTTGACGTGCAGGTTCAGGTTCGCATTGGTGCTGGTTGGGTGCACCGATCCAGCTATCGCGCGAACCCGAGATCCGAGCGCAGACATCGCTGTCCCCAGGGACATCGCTGTCCACAGACGCGGGGGCCGCATGTGAGGGACGGCCGGATGCTCATAAAGTGGCCAGATGACCTCCCCCCTGGTCGATAGCGTGAGCGACGCCGCGCGGGTGTTGCGTCGTGTCTTCGGGTACGAGTCGTTCCGGGACGGTCAGCAAGAGATCATCGAGCATGTCGTCGGTGGCGGCGACGCGCTCGTGCTGATGCCGACGGGTGGCGGCAAGTCGCTGTGCTACCAGATCCCCGCCCTGGTACGGCCGGGCACCGGCGTCGTGGTGTCACCGCTCATCGCGCTCATGCAGGACCAGGTCGACGCGTTGCGAGCGCTCGGCGTACGAGCGGGGTTCCTCAACTCCACCCAGGAGTTCGACGAGCGCCGCGAGGTGGAGTCCGCCTTCCTTGCCGGTGAGCTCGACCTGCTCTACCTGGCGCCGGAGCGGCTGCGTGTCGAAGCGACGGTCACGCTGCTCGGCCAGGGCGAGATCGCGCTGTTCGCGATCGACGAAGCGCACTGTGTCGCGCAGTGGGGACACGACTTCCGGCCCGACTACCTCCTGCTGTCCGAGTTGCGTGAGCGCTGGCCGGACGTGCCGACAGTCGCGCTGACCGCCACCGCGACCCCGGCGACGCACGCCGAGATCGCCTCCCGGCTCGGCCTGGAGGACGCCCGCCACTTCGTGGCCGACTTCGACCGCCCGAACATCCAGTACCGCATCGTGCCGAAGAAGGAGCCGAAGGCGCAGCTGCTGGAGCTGCTGCGCACCGAGCACACCGGGGACGCGGGTATCGTCTACTGCCTGTCACGGTCCTCCGTCGACAAGATCGCCGATTTCCTGGTGGCGAACGACATCACGGCGCTGCCGTACCACGCCGGGCTCGACGCGCGCACCAGAGCCGAGCACCAGGCGCGCTTCCTGCGGGAGGACGGCGTCGTCATGGTCGCGACCATCGCCTTCGGCATGGGCATAGACAAACCGGACGTACGGTTCGTCGCCCATCTCGACCTGCCCAAGTCCGTCGAGGGGTACTACCAGGAGACCGGGCGCGCCGGCCGTGACGGGCTGCGCTCGACCGCGTGGCTGGCCTACGGCCTCCAGGACGTCGTGCAGTTGCGCAAGCTCATCGACACATCCGCGGGTGACTCTGCGCACCGCCGGCGGCTGAGCGCCCACCTCGACGCCATGCTCGCACTGTGCGAGACGATCGAGTGCCGCCGCACCGGGCTGCTCGCCTACTTCGGGCAGCACTGCAGCACCCCGTGCGGCAACTGCGACACCTGCCTGACGCCCACGCAGTCATGGGATGGCACGATCGCCGCCCAGAAACTGCTTTCGGCCGTGCTCCGGTTACAGCGGGAGCGTCGCCAGAAGTTCGGCGCGGGTCACCTCATCGACATCCTGCTGGGCAGGAAGACGGCCAAGGTGATCCAGCGCGATCACGACACCCTGACGCTCTTCGGTATCGGCACGGAGCTCGGCGAGCCCGAGTGGCGGAGCGTGGTACGTCAGCTCCTGGTGCAGGGGCTGCTGGCGGTCGAGGGCGAGCACGGCACCCTCATGCTCACCAACGCGAGCGCCGACGTGCTGCGCGGACAGCGCACGGTCCTGATGCGGCGCGAGCCGGAGCGCGCCGCCAAGGCCGCGTCCGCGGCCACAGCCACGTCCAAGGGCACGAAGCCCCGCCGCGCCGCACCGGCCGGCCTGCCGGAGGATGCGATGCCGGTGTTCGAACGGCTCCGCGCCTGGCGCGCCGCCGTCGCGAAGGAGCAGGGTGTCCCGGCATATGTGATCTTCCATGACGCCACCCTGCGCGAGATCGCGACACGCGTACCGGCCACGTTGGCCGAGCTCGCCACCGTCAGCGGCGTCGGTGAGAACAAGCTCACCAAGTACGGGCAGCAGATACTCGACACCCTCGCCGAGTGAACCAGACCCCGTTCGCCCGGATCGCGGCCGGACGGAACCGCTGTCGGTATGGGCCTGTGCTGTCAATTGTGTCGCGGCGGCTGGACGCCGCTGTCAGTAGTGGTAGCGCACCTGAATGACGACCAGGTCGTCTCCACGCACCTGGTAGACCAGCCGGTGCTCGTCAGTGATGCGTCGTGACCAGTACCCCGACAGGTTCTGGGACAACGGTTCCGGTTTGCCGATCCCGACGGCCGGGTCGCGTGCCGATTCCTCGATCAGACGGTTGATCCGGTGGAGCATCTTGCGGTCGTCGGCCCACGACGTGTAGTCAGCCCAGGCTCGTGAGGTGAACACGATCCTCATCAGGCCAGCAGGTCGTGTTCCTCGGTCGCGCCGGCGTCAGCCTCGGCAATGCTGGCCGCCAGGTGCGCGGCGTTGGCAGGCGACCGCTGCAGATAGGCGGTCTCCTGCATGGAGCGGAACTGGATCTCGGACACCAGGTAGGCCGAGCCGTGCCTGGACAGGATCTCCACCGGTTCCTGGTCGGCGTTGACCTGTTCGATCAGCGGGAACAGGCGCTTGCGTGCCTCACTGGCGGTGACAGCCATGACAACCTCCAAAGTGGTACAAGATATCGTACCGCTCTGGCTGGAGTCCTGCCGTGCGTCTCGACGACCGTGCCAGTCAGATTTGTGCAGCCAGACTGGTGTTGGTGGCCGCGAGTACGGTGACCTGCCACCGGTCCCGCCCGTCTCGACCCGCAGGGAGCATTGATGACCGACCCGCGGACCATTCTGATCACCGGCGCCACCGACGGCCTCGGCCGTGCCCTCGCCCACCGGCTGGCCGCGCAGGATGCCACCCTGCTCCTGCACGGCCGGGACCTCGACAGGCTCGACCGCACCGCCACCGACATCGCCGCCACCCACGGCGTGCCACCGCCCCGGATCGTCCAGGCCGACCTGGCCGAGCTGGCGCAGGTCCGCCGGCTGGCCGAGGATGTGCGCACGACGACCGACCGGCTCGACGTGCTGGTCAGCAACGCCGGCATCGGCAGCGGCGAACCCGACGGACGCGACCGGCGCACCAGCGTCGACGGCCACGAACTACGCTTCGCCGTCAACTACCTGGCCGGATTCCTGCTGACCCTCGAGCTGCTTCCCCTGCTGCGCCGATCGGCCCCGGCCCGCATCGTCAACGTCGCCTCCCTCGGCCAGCACCCCCTCGACTTCGACGACCTCATGATCGAGCACGGGTACAGCGGCACGCGCGCCTACGGACAGAGCAAACTCGCCCAGATCATGTCCACTTTCGAGCTGGCCGACCGGCTTCCCGCCGCAGACGTCACGGTCAACAGCCTGCACCCGGCGACCTACATGCCCACCAAGATGGTCCTGGCGGAAATCGGCCACCATGTCGACAGCCTCGACACCGGCGTCGAGGCCACGCACCAACTTGTCACCAGCACCGCCCTCGCCACCACGAGCGGCCTGTTCTTCGACCGGACCCGCAAGACCAGAGCCCACGCCCAGGCCTACGACAGCCGCGCCCGAGCCGAACTGTGGACGCGCAGCCTCACGCTCGTTGGACTCACCGACCCGACCTGATCCCTGTCTGCGCCGCAGACTGGATCCCGCCCGGACGAGATCTCGTAGTTGGCCGGTGGTTCTCCGGCAGAAGAGTCGTGACGAGACCTGCGGAGCGCAAAGCTACGACCACCGGCTCAGGATGGTCGAGTCAGGCCTCCTTGCGAGGGATTATCGGGGCGTCACGCCCGGTTCCGTGCCGGCCCGAACCGGCGGCAGCTCCGGCACTGTCATTATTCGACTTTTCTTCGTGGTACTCTTCTTCGACGTTGACCGTCCAGACGTCATGCCGGGTCTGGTCGAGTATGTTTTCGACGGTGAGCATGGCGGTCAGCATCGAGTGGTCGGCGTTGTTGTACCGGTGCATGCCGTTTCTGCCGACCGGATGCACGTTCGGCGCATGCACCGCCAACCACTCCCGCATAATCTCGACGTTTCGCCGGTAGTACTGGTCGTAGGTCGGGTATGCCTTGGGTACCCGGACTACGTAACCCGCCTCCACGGCCCCCGGGCGGACCAGGCCCAGGATCTCAAGTTCCGCCGTAACTGGTCAGGTACCGAAGATCGTTTGAAATACGGTCAGGCGG
>NZ_CAAAFR010000044.1:0-69274 GCF_900634745.1 Protofrankia symbiont of Coriaria ruscifolia | reverse complement strand
GAGTAGCCGATCGCCACGCCGGGCGACCTTCGCGCAGCCCTGGGTAGGAGCCGACGGCCAGCGCCGCCTGGCCCACGCCCAGATTACGAAGGGCGTTCACCGCCCTGAGCGGGTAGTCGTACAGCTTGCCCTGGTAGTAGATACGGCTCATACGAGGCCGCAGGAGAAAATCCTCATCCGGAAGGATGGCATGCCACAGCGCCTCCACCTGGGGGACCTTGGTGAAGAACCGATGACCGCCGATATCGAATCGCCAGCCGTCACGTTCGACGGTTCGACTGATACCACCAACGACGTCATCGGATTCGAAGACCACCACTGGTGCGTTTCGTTCGGCGAGCTGATAGGCAGCCGTGAGGCCGGCCGGGCCGGCACCGATGACGACGGTGCGCGGGATGTCGGGTGAGGACACTCTCTCTCCTTGATCGACGATCGGCAAAGATGACGTCCGGCCGTGAACGTCCTGTCGGACCTGCGAGACGCGACGTCCAGTCTAGGCAATATCGTCTAGCTAGATGGACAATCGCGTCCAAGACTAGCCTAGGTGGGTGTCAGGCGATGCGACCGGTCCCTCGAGAGCAGCACCGGCGCGCGGTCTGCCAGCCAAACGCGAAGCGATCATGAAGGCGGCGCTGGACGTCTTCGTCCGGCAGGGATACGCGGCCACAAGCCTCGACGACATCGCGACAGCAACGCCCGTATCGAGGCAGACCGTCTACAACCACTTCGGGGACAAGGAACGACTGTTCCTCGCGGTCATCGACGCGGAACTCAGGAACACGCTGGAGGCGCTGCAGGAGGCGACCGCCAAATTCCCGAACCACGTCGTCGATGCCGAGGAGTACCTCGGTGACCTCGCGCGACGCCTCGTCGGGATCCTCCTCAGCCCACGAACCGCGTCCCTGCGGCTGCTCATACAGACGGAGGCGCCCCGCCAACCACAGCTGCTCGAGCTCTGGCGCAAGCGGGTCTCCACCCCGGTCTGGTCCGCACTCATCGGACACCTCGCACGGCTCGCGCACAGCGGCGCACTGCACGTCGACGACCCCGCTCGCGCCGCCGGCCAGTTCATCACCCTGGTCACCGGCACGGTCTGGCAGATGACCGAACTCGGCACCTTCGCCATCTCCGCGCCCCCAGCGCTCGACGACCACGAGCTGGACACCGCGATCCGGTCCAACGTCGGACTGTTCGTCCGCGGTTACCGATGAGACCTGGATCCAGTACTGATCTTGCGATCAGACCGGCACCGGGGAGGCCGGCTCATGGTCCGTTTCCCGCCATGAGCATGTATGCAGTGTGATCTTCCTGATCTCTGAGTTCCGCTTCCGCATCTGGTGAACACGGGCATGGGGGGCGGGCCGACCGGGTCATCGGGTGGCTCCCTGCCACGGAATCCGGTCGGCGGGATTTCCGATCTCCGATCCGGTTCCGCAGCCGCGGATTTCCATCAGGTATCCCGGCGGTGTCACGATGATTATCAATCATCCCCTTCGCCTGCCTCGGCCTGTAACAAGTACGTCTTGCCGCGACGCCCGAAATACATGATCGAATGCTCTCTTCGCCTCCGCGTCCGCCGGTAGCACACCAACTTCGTGGATCGGGTCAGATATGGGAAGACAAACCGTGGATACGCTCGCTAAGGTGCCTGAGTGACGAATCTACGGATCTCTGACGCGGCCGGGCTGCCGGATGTCGGTGAAGACGCCGTCCGGCGATGGGTGGATGCCGACAGGCTGCCTCCGGTTCAGGGCGAAAGCCCTCGGCAAGGATGTCGAGAGCTCGGTGCCGGCCCAGGTCTGCAAGGAGCACACGGCATCAGCCCACCGACTCCGACCGTAGACACGGCGGTTGCGGACGAATCCGCCCGCAACCCCCCCGGGATCATGATCTGTGTCGTCCACGACGGTGTGCCGGCCCAGCTGGAGATGCGGACCGGTACGCATCGGATCGTGTCCCTGGCAGGCCGTACGTCCGCGGACGAACTCGGTCTCGAACCCGGCATGGCCGCCATCACTTCGGTGAAATCCGCCGACGTGGTGATGGAACTTCCTCAGCAACGTCGCTGAACCGTTGTCCGGCCGGCGCCGCGGCTCCGGCGGATATCTCGATGATAATGAGAGGGACGCGTGAGAACACGTTCGAAATTCTGGGCGCTGTGTGCGCTGCTGTGCGCACTCCTGGTCGGATGTGGTTCGGACACGGACAATGCAAGTCCGGCGGCGCCGTCAGGGGCAGCGACGACGACACAGTCAGCGACCGGGACGGTGATCGTGTTCGCCGCCTCGTCGTTGACCGAGTCGTTCACCGAACTCGGCAAGCAGTTCGAGGCGGCACATCCCGGGGTGACCGTGAAGTTCAACTTCGGCGCAAGCTCGGCCCTGGCCACCCAGATCAACCAGGGAGCGCCAGCGGATGTCTTCGCCTCAGCCAGCCCCACGAACATGACCACAGTTGTCGATGCCGGGCAGGCTGCCAACCCGACGACGTTCGCGAAGAACACGATGAAGATCGTCACTCCGCCGAACAACCCCGCAAACATTGCTTCCGTCGCCGACCTGGCGAAGCCAGGAGTGAAGGTCGCACTCTGCCAGGCCCAGGTTCCGTGCGGTGCGACCGCGGCGAAGGTCTTCTCGAACGCGGGCGTCACGGTCACGCCGAAGACGTACGGCGCCGATGTGAAGGGAGTGCTGACCACCGTCGAACTTGGTGAGGTCGACGTCGGCGTGGTGTACCTCACCGACGCGCAGGCCGCCGGGACGAAGGTGAAGGGCATCGAGATCCCCAAGGAGCAGAACGCCTCCACGTCCTATCCGATCGCGGTTCTGACCAGGGCGCCGAACTCCGGCGCCGGGCAGGCGTTCACCGCGTTCATCCTGTCCCCCAGCGGTCAGGCGGTGCTTACCAAGGCCGGGTTCTCCTCCCCCTCGTGAGCCGAGTCCCCTCGTGAGCCGAACCGCATTCGGTTCATGGATCTGCCACGGATGCGGGCCGGCGCGATCATGATTCTTTCGCGCACGGACTTCCTCCCGAATCGGCGAAGCCGATTCGGGAGGTCCGGGAGGCCCAGATCCCCCGGCACTATGTGGCCTGTTTGCGGCCAGGGCACTATGTGGCCTCTCGCAGGCCGAGGCGTTCGTGTAGACGTCGCAGAGGTTGCGGTGCCCACCAGTTCGCCCGTCCGGCCAGCCGCATGGTCGCGGGCACGAGCATCGCCCTGATCAGGGTGGCGTCGACGAGAATGGTCAGCGCGGTGCCGATGCCGAGCATTTTCGCGAACACGATGCCGACCGGGCCCGCTGCGCGCGGGTGAGCACCGTCATCTTCGGCGCGCTGCTCCCACAGATCGTCGCCACGACGAGCGAGGAACGCACCGCCCTCACGGCAGAGCTCAAGCGGGCCCTGCGCGGCTACCTGGCCGACTACGACCAGCCCGCCACCTGACAGGGACGGCGACCACCATCACGGGAACGGGAAGGAAGACGGGGACGGCAGGAGCGGTATCTCCACCGCTGCGGCACGCACCACGGTGGCCGTCCGGATCGGTCAGGCGTCCGGATCGGTCAGGCGTCCGGATCGGTCAGGCGTCCGGATCGGTCAGGCCGGGCCGGGGATCGGCCTGCCGGCGCCGGGTTCGGGCTCCTCGGGCTCGTCGAACCCCCCAGGACGCGGCGCGCGTATGATCGTGCACTCCGCGCAGACGGTCGGACGGCGTGCACAGCCCTTCGCCGCGCTGTCGCCCTGCCGGTTACGGCACCGGCAGGCAGGACAGCGCAGGACCACCAGTGGATACATCGCCGGCTCGGTCACCTTGCCAACGCTCCGCTCCCGCCGCACCAGGCACAGTCGGTGACCTCGGCGCCGTCAAAGTAGCCGTCCCGGTCGCGTTCGAGCCGTTCAACCTCTTTACGGCCGGTACCACGGCAGTGGGGGCAGGTCCGCACACCCCGGTTCGCTCGTTCAGCCTCCTCCCTCTTGGCCTTGTCACGTTTGTCCCGTGCCATGTCACCTCCGTATCCGACGGCCCCGCCAATGTGACGGAATCGACGACAAAGATGTTACGGACGAACAGGGCCGGGAACCCCGTATGGACGCCGACACACCGTTGTCCCTGTCGTGGTCTCCGGACGAGAGCTCCGGCGAAACGGGTGGTCCGACACCAGTTCCCCACAAAACGTCGACTCACCTACAAGTCATCCGATGGGAGTAAAGACGGTACGAAAGAAGCATGAGCGCGCCGCCTTCGCCCCACCGGGGCCCGACATGTGTCCTTTTTCGCCGAGCCGTCCGTCCTTCCTCCCCCAGGCGTTCGACGCGGTGGGTACGGTGCGGGCCGGCGAGTGGCGCGTCGATCCGCACCACATATCATGTTTCCGGCCGGTAAAAGTATGATGACTCGACCGTTCCCGGCGGCGGACGGCATACGGCCGATAACAGCTTTCGCATGCTCCGGGAAACCCGTAAAAGTGACGCCACCGGGCCCTTACCAGCGGATCCTAGGACTCCGCCGTCGACAGCCGTGCCGACGACACCGGCTGGACCAGCCCCGGGAGCTGCGGTTTCAGCCAGATAGCAACTATCGGTGACAGCTAAGTAACGCGGCTTCCGACCCGCCCGGAAACGAACCCGGCCGATGTTTCGACCGTCCCCACGACCGGCCCCCGGAGCCGGGTATTCCGGCCCACGGCTTTCCGACCACAGTACCCGGGCACACGTTTTCACCGGCGCCGCCCGGACACCGACACCGGCCGACAGCCGGTGGTTCTGCCGATAGAATCTGCTGGGCGGCCACAACGAATGCGCTACAACGAATGCGAGGTGTGATGTGGCGAGCGAAAAGCGTCGACTTCCCATGAACGTCGATGGACCCTTCTTCGTCGACTCCGAGTGCACCGACTGCGAAAACTGCCGGGGGGTCGCCCCGGACTTCTTCAAGCGCGACGAGGAGCACGAGGTTCATTACATCTGCCGGCAGCCGTCGAACGAGGACGAGGAGGAGATGATGCTGCAGGCCCTCGAGTTCTGTCCGGCCGAGGCGATCGGGCGAGTGGCGGCCTGACGGCCAGCGGCAGCGCGATCATGTTCCTTTCGCGCTCGGGATTCCTACCGGATCGGCGAGACCGATCCGGTAGGTCCGGGGGCTGGTCCGGCAGGTCCCGCAGGCCGGGCTTTCCCCGAGACGGCGAGCGGACGAACCGCCGGTGAGCTGTTGCCGACAGGACGCGGCATGTTACCGGCGGGGAATCCGACCGGGTTCGCGGGACGCCGTCGGGTAGCGTCCCGCGCCCAATCCTCGCCAATCGTAACCATGCGTGGATCAATATCTACCAATAAGTAGCCGATCGACAGGCGGGCGACACAACAGCCAGTTACAGCGCCCGGTAACACGGCGATCGTTGAAAATGCAGCTAGCGTGGAAACCCTCGCCTGTTGAGGAGGGAAGTTGTCGAAGACTTCGCAGGATTTACCCTCGCTCCACGATTCTCCTGAGCGCCCGGAACCACACCGTTGGCTACCGGGTCGCCCGCTCGGTCCGATGACCGAGATGGCACGGCTACGGAAAACGCATCCGATGATGGAGGCGATTGTCGACGAGGTCGATGGCCGCCGGATGCGGGTCGGTAACCACTGGTTGACCGACTTCGCGTCCTGCAACTACCTCGGGTTCGACCTCGAACCGGAGATCATCGCAGCAGTACCGGAGTATCTGGCCAGGTGGGGCACACATCCCAGCTGGTCACGGATGATCGCATCCCCGCGACTGTTCATCGAGATCGAACAAGAACTCACCGAACTGCTCGGCGCCGAGGACAGCCTGACGCTCCCCACGATCACGCACATCCATCTGTCGGTCATCCCGGCCCTCGCCGGGCAGGGAACGATCTTCCTCGACCACAACGCGCACCGCTCCATCCATGACGGCTGCATCATGGCCCGGGCCTGGGGCGCGACCGTACAGCGCTTCGACGACGACAACCCCGCCCAGCTCGAGGAGATGCTGCGGGCCTGCCGGACTTACCCGCGGCTGGTGTGCGTCGACGGGTTGAACAGCATGACCGGCAACATCCCGCCCGTGGCAGAACTGGCCCGGGTGACCCGCGCGAACGACGCGCTCCTCTACATCGACGACGCGCACGGTTTCGGCGTCATCGGTGAGCGGGGGCCCGGTGAGCTCAGCCTGTACGGCAGTCGCGGCAACAGCCTCATTCGCCATATCGGGGAGAGCTACGACGGAATCGTCCTGGTCGGAGGCTTCTCCAAGGCGTACTCGTCCCTGCTGGCGTTCGTCGCCTGCCCGACCGACATGAAGAACTACCTCAAGGCGACCACCGCCCCCCACACCTTCTCCGGACCGTCCCCGGTGGCATCGCTTGCGACCGTGCAGGCCGGGCTGAAACTCAACGCCAGGCGGGGCGACGCGATCCGAGCGGATCTTCACCGCAAGACAGCCCGGATCCTCGACGGGATGAAGCAGGTCGGGCTGGCCTCGCTGAACCGGTCAGGCAGCCCGATCATCGAGGTGCCGATCGGTACTCCGGACAGCATCGACGCCATCGGGGACCATCTGTTCAACCGGGGGATCTACACCACCCTGGCGCCGTACCCGCTCGTGCCGCGCAACAAGGTGGGATTCCGCATCCAGGTCACCGCCGCCAACACCGACGAGGAGATCAGCCACCTGCTCGAAGTGCTCACCGAAATCGCCGAGATGCTGCCACACCCCACATCCACCCGCCGCGAATAGCACCCGCGCGACCAGACGCCACGACAGCCGCCCGGGGAACCCCAGGGGAAACACCCAGGGGGAAGAACGCCAAGAGAGCACGCCGACGGATCGGCCGGATCGGCGCGACGCCGGTCAGCTCGTGTCGTGCCCCACGTCTGGACGACCAGGCCCGGCCGGTTCCTGGCCGCTGGACCGGCCCGGCCTGTCGTGCCTGGGTGCCTGCCCCTGTCCCGCCTGCTGCGCATGTCGGGCCTGCCGGGCCTGCCGGGCCAGTTCGGCCAGGCGGGTGACCGGCAGACGGTCGCAGCCAAGCCTCACGTCGGCATCCCGCGCCTCACGTAGTGCCGCGAGGAAGCACTCACGCGGGATCTCGACCGCTCCCATGGACCTGGCGTGCGTGGTGACGAACTGCACGTCGACGAGCCGGCCACCGGCCGGCGCGAACCGCGCGTCGAAATCGACCAGGGCGACCTTGGACGCGTCGGTGCGCACGTGGAACATGGATTCAGCCATGAAGGCAGCGCCGATGAGCACACCGAACATTCCGCCGATGAGCTCGTCGCCCTTCCACACCTCGACGCTGTGCGCCCAGCCGAGCCGGTACAGCTCATGGTAAGCACACGCGAGCTCAGGGGTGATCCAGGTACGCCGGGTGCCCTGGCCGCATCCGTGGACGACGCCGGCAAACTCCTGGTCAAGGGTGGTCGTCCAGTCGCACGCACGCATCCGCTTGAACAGCGAGTCGGACACGTGCGCTCGACCGACGGGCAGCACACCACGTGGATCCGGACTCCACCAGACGAGATCGGCCCGTCCCCGACCATCCCGCGACAGGTTGGGTATGCGCCTGGCAGCCACCGCCTGGTCGCGGTGACCGGGCGTGTCCGCCACCGCGGCTGGATCGTCGAGCGGCCAGGGAAAGACCCCTCGCCGGTAGGCCCCGACCAGGGTCGCCGGGGCGAGATCGCCGCCGAAGGCGACCGGCGCATCGCCGGGATCGGCCGGATCCGCGTCTGCCATGGCGTCCCACAATGACCGGCCGGGATGCCGGGGTGGGCCGGTCAGGTCCACGCGCGGCCCGCGCGAGCAGGTTCGACCCGGTCGACCACCAGGTCGGCCGCTGCTGCCCGGTCTAATCGGGACGGCGCACAGCCGCCGTCCTGGGGAGAACACCTGCGGTGATTGCGGTGCCACAGCAGCGGGGTCAGTTCATCGGCAGGCTGGGGGGCGCCCAGATAGAAGCCCTGGGCGAAGTCGCAGCCGTAGTCGGCCAGCCGCCCCATCGCTGTCTCGGTCTCGACCCCCTCGGCCACGATCCGCAGGGCCAGGGAGTGCGCCAGCCCCACCGTGGACTGCACGATGGCCGCCGAGAGCGGGTCGGAGTCGAGGTGTATGACGAACGACTTGTCCAGCTTGAGCACGTCCACCGGCAGCTCTCGCAGGTAGGCCAGAGACGAGTACCCCGTGCCGTAGTCGTCGACGGCGATGCGGACGCCCATGTCCCGCAGACTGCCGAGCACGGCCGCGGTCCGGATCCGGTCGAGCATCAGAGCGGTCTCGGTGATCTCCAGTTCGAGGGCCTTCGGCGGAACCCCCTTCGTCGTGAGGAGATCCTTGACCTCGGCCGGGAATCCCTTGTCGAGCAGGTTGGGCGCGGACAGGTTGACCGCGACACCGATCTGGAGACCGGCGTCCCACCACCGGCGGCACTGGTCGAGGGCCAGCCCGAGCACCTCAAGGGTCAGCGTACGCATCAGCCCGGTGTGCTCGGCCATGGGTAGGAACTCGTTGGGCTGGAGCAGCCCTCTGGTGGGGTGTTCCCATCGCACCAGGGCCTCCACAGCGTGGCAGTTGCCCGTGCGCAGGTCGACCTTCATCTGGTAATGGAGGCGTAGCTGATCCTGGCCGAGCCCGGCCCGCAGGGTCTCGATGACGTCGAGGCGGTCGAGGATGTGCAGGTCTGCGCCGGGCCGGTAGTACTCGATCTGGCTCCGGGCGGCCTTTGCCGTATACATCGCGATGTCCGCCCGCTGCAGCAGGACGTTCCCGGCGACCGCGTGATCGGGATAGACCGCGACCCCGATGCTGGCGTCGACGTGGAAGCTCACCCCGTCGACGTCGAACGGGCTGCCGAGAGCGGCCAGCACCCGCTCGGCAACGGTCCTCGCCGCGGTGGCGTCGGCATCCTGCAGGAGCACGGCGAACTCGTCGCCGCCGAGACGGGCCAGTAAGTCCGTCGGACGCAGCGCCGCCTCGATACGGCGTCCGACAAGCTTCAGCAGGTCGTCGCCGACCTGGTGACCGAGAGAATCGTTGATCTCCTTGAAGCGGTCCAGATCGAGCATGAGCAGCGCGAAGCAGACGGTGCCGTTGCTGCGCAGCTCCTCCTCGTTGAGACGCTCGAAGAACCCGCGACGGTTGGCGAACCCCGTCAGCTCGTCCGTACGCGCCTGCAGCTTGCTCTCCGCGAGCTGGCGGACCTCGGTGAACGTGATCCCGGCACGTACGAGGGCGACCATGATCGTCCCAGCGGCAAGTATGACAGTCAACGCTGGGAGCTTCACGAAGGCCCCGAGCACCAGCAGTACGAGCGCGGTGACGGCGAAGAAGACCGGGACGAACATTACCTCCCACCCGGCGATCCGCTCGGGCATCTCCCCTGGTGCCCGTTGCCATGCGGCGCAGGCCGGCAGGACGAGCGCGAGCACCCAGAGCACCTCGACGGGGCCACCCGGGGAGTAGGTGCCGGCCGCCATCGCACCGGCGACGATCGTGTCGGCGACCGCAAAGCCGGCCAGTGCGCCCCCCAGCAGCCACCAGGCCTTCTCGGGGCGCCAGCCCCGCAGTCCGAAGACGCTGGCCACGAGCACGAGCAGCATCAGGTCGGCAAGCGGGTAGGCGATGTTCAGGCCAAGAACCGACAGCCCTACCGGGTTATCCACTCCGATGGCGGCCGCGGCAAGCCCGCTCGCCAGTGCCGCCACGCCGAGGCCGCCCACCAGAGCGTCAAGCCACACGCTGGGATGGAACCGGGTGACACGTCTACGTAGCAGGAGAATCACAGAAACGCAGGTGGCCGCATAGAACACGAGCCAGCCGATGTCCGCAGGTGACGGCGACGGTGCTTCAACCCGATTTGTGATCTCGGTGAAGTAGATGGTGCCGGCGCCGTAGAACACCAGACCGGTTCCGAGTGCGGCCCAGGCGAGCCGCTCGCCGCGGACCAGAATCGCACGCAACATACAAAAGGCGCCGGCGACGACACTGAAGCAGTTGCCCAGCCACCTGTCGATCTGGTTGACGGTGGATGACGCATCCCGTAGACCGGCGAGTGTCGTGACGGCGAAAAATACGGCCGCCGCCAACAGCACGACCCGTCCCGCTCCGATCAACCGTAGCCGGCGAGCGGCATGGACTGACGTCGTCAAGCGGTCATCCCCCATTATCACGTCGGCGGGGTACATTCTGGCACCACGACGCCTATTCATCCTGAACCACCCACTCAGTGACCCAGGATCCGGGCCTCCGGCGGCGCGAAAGGATCATTATCGCGCCTTTAGTTTTCCAGGACCCGGGTGGGCAGGGCCACCAGAACCATGATCCCAAAGGGTCAAGGCCAAAGGGATCATGCTCTTACCGCGCCCGAGGTATCTGGATCACTAAAGAGGAGTTACTTCTACGTAGAACGCTCCTGCACCGATAGTTCAACACCGTCTCGCCGCGACAGCACGCCGAACCCTCTCGACACCCAGCCAAAGACGTCGAGAGGACGGCGAAAAGTCCGCCGGGTAAACATGCATGGTATAAGCGGCCACCAACAGACTGCAATCGGCGCGGACTCATCACGCTCCGTATTTTTGACACATGATGGGCTCAAAGCGTGCGCGCCGGAACACGGACATGTATCGCATCTGCATCTGCACCTGCATCTGCACCTGTTTTTGCACCGTATACCGATCTCCGTCATTACCGAAAGAAGGCTCGATTCCCTGATTAACCGCCGATAATCGATCAACCACAGATTTCGCGTCCACTCAGCCCGACCGGCGGACGGCCCGGTGCGGCATGAGAGCATTTGCGGGGATGACGCCGAGGCGGCCCGCCTGATAGTCCGCCACCGCCTGGCGTAGTTCGTCTCTGGTGTTCATCACGAACGGGCCGTACATCTCGACGTGCTCCCGGATCGGGTGCCCGCCGAGCAGCAGCACCTCCAGCAGTGCGCCTGCTTCGGGCTGCTGGTCATCGGCCGCGAGCGTCAGGTGGTCACCGGGTCCGAACACCGCGAGCTGCCCGGTGCGGATCGGCCGGCCCTCGCCGCCGGCCCGCCCCGAGCCCGCAAGAACGTAGGCCAGCGCGTTGAAATCCGGCTCCCAGGGGACCGTCAGCCGTGCGCCCGGGAACAGGGTCGCGTGCATCACCGCGATCGGGGTGTGGGTGATACCCGGTCCGCGGTGACCGGTCGTGTCGCCGGTCGTGTCGCCGGCAAGGTCACCGGCTATGAGCCGCAGCAACGCGCCCGCGTCCGGCGACGCGAGCAGGGCAATCTGGTCGCCTTCGATGCTCTGATAGCGCGGTGGGCTGAACTTGTCCCGCGCCGGCAGGTTGACCCACAACTGGATGCCGTGGAAGAGCCCACCGCTGATGACGAGCTGCTCGGGCGGGGTCTCGATGTGCAGGATGCCGGCGCCCGCGGTCATCCACTGGGTCGCCCCATCCGTGATTACCCCGCCTCCGCCATGGGAGTCCTGATGCTGGAACGTTCCGTCGATCATGTAGGTCACGGTCTCGAACCCGCGGTGCGGATGCCAGGGCGTGCCCTTGGGTTCACCGGGCGCATAGTCGACCTCGCCCATCTGGTCCATGTGGACGAAGGGATCGAGATCGGCGAGATCAACCCCGGCAAAGGCGCGGCGGACGGGAAAGCCCTCGCCCTCGTGGCCCGACGGTGCGGTCGTGACCGACCGGACAGGACGCTCCACCCGGCCGGGCAGGGGTGCGGCCAGGCGCGGCAGGCTGGTTGTGTCGGCGGTGACGGCAGGCATACTGTCCCTCCCAGAGCTTCGTTGCCTATGCAACTACTAGGAGAGAATAACTCCGGATCGCCCGGATCGCTTCCCGGCGGCGCGGTCGGCGCAGCGGCCGACCGGCCGACCGGCCGACTAGTGGTTCAGCCGCTCAGGCACTCAGATCAGGCACTCAGATGCTCGGCCGGTCAGACGCTCACGCACCCAGCCGCTCCCACCCGGCCGATCAGACGCTCGGGTCAGATCGCCGCGGCGATCGTCTCCGCCACCTGCTCCCTGCGCCTGGCGAGTTCGGCATCCTGCGCTCGCGCCCGGTCGAGGTCGTCGGCGATGTCGGCATCCCTGCGCATCAGCTCGGAAAGATCGAAATTGGACAGGTCGAGCACGCCCATCTGCGAGTAGGCGGTGCGGACCTTATCCCCCCACAGGCCGATGTCCTTCACGCACGGCACGATCCGGCTGAACAGCAGCCTGCGGAAAGCCCGCATGTACTCGGAGGTCTCAACCGCGGCAAGGCAGTCGTCCACGTCGAAGCCGAGGTTCTCCCAGACCTCAGCGCCGCGCAGCCGGTCACGCATGAGCCAGCAGCTCTCGACGACGAACTCCTCACGTTCGTCGAGCTCCCGACGGCTGAGCTGCGCGTAGTAGTCGCGCAGTGCCAGCCGTCCGAACGCCACGTGCCGGGCCTCGTCCTGCATGATGTAGGAGAGAATCTGCTTGGGCAACGCCGCTGTGGCGACGTCCCGCAGGACGCCGAAGGCGGCCAGGGCGAGACCTTCGATGAGCACCTGCATGCCCAGGTACGGCATGTCCCACCGACTGTCGTTGAGGGTCGTGTCCAGCAGCGACCGCAGCTCGCGGTTGATCGGATACAGAATGCCGATCTTCTCTTTCAGGAAGCGGGAGTAGATTTCCGCGTGCCGGGCCTCGTCGATCGTCTGGGTTGCGGCGTAGAACTTCGCGTCCATGTCCGGGACGGATTCGACGATCCGGGCACTGCAGATCATCGCGCCCTGCTCGCCGTGCAGAAACTGGCTGAACTGCCAGGCCATCAGGTGCTGGCGCAGTTCACCGCGCTCCCGCGGGCCGAGCTTGTCCCACAGGGGAAGCCCGTAGATCGGAACCGTCGCATCCGATGATCCCAGCGGGTGGTGGGGATCCACGTCCTGCGACCAGTCGATCCTGCTCGACGCGTCCCACTGCTTGTCCTTGCCCTGCTGGTAGAGAGCCAGCAGGCGAGCCCGGCCGTCGGCGTAGTCCCAGGAGAACCGGGCACTGCCGGCCATGGGAACGTCCCAGGTACGATCACCGGCCGACACGTCGTAGCGGTCATGTGCGCTCATTGAGCGAACCTCCAGTTACCAGACCCCGACCGGCCGAAGGACGGCGCGATCATGATCATCCTTACCACCGGAGGCCGCCCGAACAGACCCGGCGAGACGGCACCGGCAGGACATCCCGACGGACCAACTACCGCGTGTCGAACATGTCCACACCGTCACAGTACCCGTTGAACAGTCACCATGCCGGTGCAGGCTTAACGAATCGGCGGCAGCCCACGGGAACCGCGCAGAGCATGGCCGGGCTCCACGTCCCTCATCCCTCGGGGCCTCATCCCTTGGGGGGGTGAAGGTGCCCAACACGCCGCCGGTAAAGTTAATGGTTTGTGACAACTGGCCTCGAAGGCCAGCTGGACCGCTACCGTCGGGGCCGTGGACCGCAGCTGCAGTCGACCGGATTTCCTGCGACAAGAGCGCCTGCGAACAGCAGGGCGGCTCCGAAGCCGTCAACGTCCCCGTGACAGTCATCGCCACCGCCGGGTGGCGGCCCGGCCACCGGGGCGTCCGGCCTGGCGCCGCTGAAACCGAACGGGTCGGGTCCTCGCGGACCTGTGCAGCGGCCCGATTCGCTCGCCGGCTCGCTGGCTCGCCGTACCCACATGTCGCAGAAAGGGCGCAGATGCCGACGTCCGGGCACGGCAGTGGGCCGGCAACGAGCGATCAGTCGCACCGTCGCCATGTTCGGGAACTGATCGCCGAAGCCTCACAGGCGCTTGGCTGCGAGTTTCCCGACCACGACGCAGTGACGATCATCGGTTCGTCGCGGACCCTGCCGTCGCGGCTGCCGGTCAGTGCGCTTGCCCAGGCGACAGTCGCCGTCGTCGGGCTCGCGGCCAGCGAGCTCGGCGCCGTACGCACAGGGACGGGCCCACGGCGCAGGGAACCCCTGACAATCGACAGCGGCGCGGTGGCCGCGGCCTTCACCAGCGAACGGCACCTGCGCCTCGACGGACGGCCGCAGGGCGGCATGGATCCGCTGTCGGCGTTCCTGCCGGCAGCGGACGGCTGGGTGCGGCTGCACGGCAACTACCCGCATCATCGCGCCCGGCTGCGGGCGGCACTCGGGATCGCCGACACGACGGCTGACCCGACTGCCGCGGTCACCGCGGCAGTGGCCACGCTGACCGCGGCCGAGGTCGAGGATCGCGTGGTGGCGCATGGCGGCGTGGCCGCGGCCGTGCGAGACCCCGCCGGATGGGAACGACACCCACAGGGGCGGGCCCTTGCCGGGCTGCCCCTGATGAGGATGCAGCGTTGGGGAGACGAACAGGCATCCCACGGGAGCCGCCGCCCGCCCGGCGAGACCGGTCTGCCCGCCGCGGGGATCCGCGTCCTCGATCTGACCCGGGTCATCGCCGGCCCGGTCGGCACCAGGACCCTCGCCTTTCTCGGGGCCGACGTCCTGCGGGTCGACAGTCCGCGGCTGCCCGAGATCCCAGCCCAGCACCTCGACACCGGCCCGGGCAAGCGATCAACCTTTCTCGACCTCGGGCACCCGACCGACAGGCGGATGTTCGAGGAGCTCGTGGCGTCCGCGGATGTCGTCGTGACCGGCTACCGCCCCGGGGCGCTGGACCGGTTCGGGCTGTCACCGCAGGCGCTGCACGAGCGGCATCCCGGGATCGTGGTGGCGACGCTGAACGCATGGGGACCGACCGGGCCGTGGGCCCGGCGGCGCGGGTTCGACAGTCTCGTCCAGGCCGCCACGGGCATAGCCACGACAGAAGCCGGCGGTGATCCGGGCAGCATCCGACCCGGGGTGCTGCCCGCCCAGGCGCTCGACCACGCCACCGGCTACCTGACGGCGGCGGCGGTCCTACGTGCCCTCACCCTGCGCCATCGAGAATCCGGTTCCTGGCACGCCCAGCTGTCACTTGCCCAGACCGCCACCTGGCTGCTTGCGCGCGCGAAGGCCGGCGAGGACGCTGGCGGCAGCACAGCCGCGGCTGGCACCACGGACACGTCCACGAAGGCGTCCACGGACACGCTCACCGGTCCAGCAGACGTCCGTCCGGTCGACGCGACGCCGTGGCTCGACACGATCGACAGTGACGCCGGGCGGCTGACCTATGTGCTTCCACCCCTGCGGCTGGACGGCGGCCCGCGCACATGGTCCCACCCTCCGCGCTCTCTCGGCGCTTCCTCCTCGACCTGGCTGTGATCACGGTGCGACCGGCAACCCACGACGGGCAACCCACGACCGGCAAAGGGCGGGCCCGCGCGTGACGTCCCGGCCCGGAGACCCTAGGGTCAAGCAGATATGGATCGCCTCGTCTGGATCGACTGTGAGATGACCGGGCTCGACGCCGCCTCCGATCTCCTGCTGGAGGTCGCCTGCCTGGTCACCGACAGCGAACTGAATATTCTCGGCGAAGGCGTGGACGTGGTCGTGTCCGCGCCGGAGACCGCCCTGGCCGGGATGGATGCCGTAGTCCAGCAGATGCACGCCACCTCGGGTCTGACCGAGGCCGTGCGGGCATCGACGCTGACCATGGCCGAAGCCGAACAGCAGGTGCTCGAGTACGTCCGCAGCCAGGTTCCGGACCCGGGCAAGGCCCCACTGTGCGGTAATTCGATCGCCACCGATCGTAACTTCCTTGCCCGGTACATGCCGACACTCGACGGCTACCTGCACTACCGGATGGTCGACGTGTCGACCGTGAAGGAACTCGCCCGGCGCTGGTACCCGCGGGCCTACTACGCGGCACCGCCCAAGCGCGGTGGGCATCGCGCCCTGGCCGACATCCAGGAAAGCATCGACGAACTGCGCTACTACCGAAAGGTGATCTTCGTGCCGCATCCGGGGCCCACCAGCGAGTCGGCCCGGGCGGCGGCACGGGAGATCAGCGCGGACGGTAACGCAAGCGGCACACCGTTTACCCCGGCAGATGCCACCCCGGCGGGTATCACTCCGACAGGCCTCACCCCGGCGGAAGCCGCGGAAGCCCCACCGGCAGCCGCCATCTGAACCCCATCTGAACCCCCATCGGAACACAGCCCGGACTCGCCGACACGACACCGCAAACCACTTCGCCAGAAGGGCGATCGACCGGTACTATGGGCCGGGCCTGAACAGTTGCGCCGGCCGGTCATGGGTGTACGGTTGTTGACAGCTCGCTCTCAGGTGCGTTTTCAGTACGCGGATTTCAGCACATGGTGGGTGTAGCTCAGCTGGTAGAGCACCGGGTTGTGGTCCCGGGTGTCGCGGGTTCAAGTCCCGTCACTCACCCCAGAACAGAGATGTTCGTCGTCTCGTCGGGCCGGTCCAGAGGGCCGGCCGACAGAGGCGGTCGCCCGTCCGATAGCGGGATGACGACCATCAGGATGGCGAGTACGGGTCGGCCGGTCCGGCGACTACTGCTCGTAGTGGACGACCCCCGGCAAACCGGATGATCTGGCTCCGGAGGAACGCGGCGGCACGGGGTTTGAACGCGCTGGTGTTGCCGCCCAGGTGGGGGGTCAGCAACACACCGGGCGCGGACCACAACGGGTGTGCGTCGGGCAGCGGCTCCGGCTCGACGACGTCGAGGGCAGCCAGCAACCGCCCGTCACACAGTTCGCGGAGCAGGGCGTCGGTGTCGACGACCGCGCCCCGGGCGACGTTCACCAGCAGCGCGCCGTCGGGCATGGCGGCGAGGAACCGGGCGTTCGCAAGACCGCGGGTGCCCTCGTTGAGCGGGCAGGCCAGGATGACCACATCCTGCTGCGAGACCAGGGCCGGCAGCTCCGTGACAGCGTGGACATGACCGCGCTCGTCATCACGGGCCCGGCTTGCGACGCGGGTCAGCGACACCTCGAACGGCTCGAGCCGGGCGGCGATGGCCGACCCGAGGCCGCCGGCGCCCACCACAAGCACCCGCCGGTCCGCCAGCGAGCGGAGGGTGTGCGGCTGCCAGCGGCCCCGGGATGCGCTGCCCGCGCGGACAGCGGCCGGGATTCCCCGCAGCTGCGCCAGGATGAGCCCTACCGCCAGTTCGGACGTGGAAGCGTCGTGCACACCTGCTGCATTACACAAAGTAACCGATGAGGACACGTTCGCCACGGCGTCCTCGTAACCCGCGGTAAGTGTCTGCACAACCCGTAGCCGAGGAAGGCCGTTGACCAGGGACCAGTCCGCCCGCTTCAGGTACGGGGGGACGAAGAACTCGGCATCCACCGCACCCGCCCGCACCGGGTCGGAGCCGGCATCCCACACCACAGCCCGGACGGTCGGGACCGGGCCGACCAGGTCGATCCAGCGCTTGTCCGGAAAGCTGACGACGACCGTGGCCGCTTCGGTTCCTGCCATGGACGAAGGCTAACGGGCCGAGGACGCCGCGATCACGATGGACGTCACCGGGCGGCCGGCTGATTGTCGTCCCGGATCTCGCCGACGAGCTCCTCCAGGACGTCCTCCAGCGCGACGACCCCAAGGATCCTTCCCTCCCGGTCGGTGACCCGGGCCAGGTGCGCCCCACTGCGCTGCATCGTGGCGAGCACCGCCGCCAACCGGTCGTCGGCACCGACCCTGGCCAGCGGACGGACCCACTTGGCGGGGACCGGCGCCGACCGCTTCTGCGGGTTGGTTTCCAGGACGTCCTTGAGATGCAGGTATCCGGTGAGCTCGCCGCTGGCCGCCCGAACCGGGAAACGGGAGAACCCGGTCCGGGCGGCCACCGCCTCCACACCCCGGGGCGTGACCCCGACCGGAACCGTCTCCAGGCTGTCGAGGGGCAGCAGGACACTGCGCGCTCTGTGTTCGTCGAAGTGCAGCGCTCCGGACAGCAGCCCGTGCTGGTCCGCGTCGAGCAGTCCCTCCCGGCGGGACTCCTCGACGAAGCCGGCGACCTCGTCGCGGGTGAAGGCGCTGGCCACCTCGCCCTTCGGCGCCACCCGGACGATGCGCAGGCTCAGGTTGGCGGTCGCGTTCAGCCCGGCGATCGCCGGGCGCAGGTAGCGGACGACACCGACCAGCGGCGGGACGAGCAGCAGGGCACTGCGGTCCGGCCCGGCCAGGGCGATGTTCTTGGGAACCATCTCCCCGATGACCACGTGCAGGAACACGACCGTCGTCATGGCGACAGCGAGAGCGATCGGGTGCAGCAGGACCTCCGGCATCCCGGCCGACTCCAGCGGGCCTTCGAGAAGGTGCGCGACCGCGGGCTCTCCGAGCGAGCCGAGCCCCAGCGTGCAGATCGTGATGCCCAGCTGGGTGCCGGCCAGCATCAAGGAGACCTCCTCCATCGCCCGCAACGTGGTCTGCGCGCGGGCCGAACCCGCCTGTGCCAGGGGTTCGACGGCGCTGCGGCGAGCCGAGATCAGCGCGAACTCGGCTCCCACGAAGAAGGCGTTGGCAAGGAGCAGGACGACGGTGAGGAAGACAGCGAGCAGGACGTTCACCGCAGCGCGCCCATCGCGTCCGGGGTGGCGGGGTCGCGGTGCGCATCCCCGGAACAGTCGCCGCCCACAGGACGGTCGCCATCCGCGGGATGGTCGCCGCCCGCGGGGACGTGCGGAGGAATCAGACGGACCCGGTCCACGCGCCGGCCGTCCATCAGCTGGACGGTGAGGGTGACGCCGTCGACCTCGACCACGTCGCCGGTGACCGGCACCCGGCCGAGGCGGTCCGCAATGAGACCCCCGATGGTCTGGTACGCCTCGTCCGTCGGCAGGCGGACGTCAACGGTCTGCGCCACCTCGTCGACGCGGAGCAGGCCGGACAGCAGCCACGTCCCGTCCTGGCGCCGCGCCGCCCGCACACCGACCCGATCATGCTCGTCCACGACGTCGCCGACCAGCTCCTCGATCAGGTCCTCGATGGTGACAAGACCATCCGTGCCACCGAACTCGTCAATGACGACCGCCATCTGCAACCCGCCGCGGCGCAGCGTTTCCAGCAGCGGGTCGAGTTCGATCGTGGACGGTACGCTCAGATGAGCGACCATCACATCACCAGTGGTCACGGTATCCCGATCGTCCTCGGGAACAGCAACCGCATGCTTCACATGGACCAGACCGACCACGTCGTCGAGGTCCTGACCGACGACCGGGAAACGCGAGTGCCCGGTCCGGCGGGTAAGCGCGATCACCTCACGGACCGGGTCACCGACCCCGACCGTCCACATGCGGACCCGAGGGGTCAGGACGTCCGCGGCCTGCTTGCGCCCGAACGCCAGTGAACGTTGGAGCAACGTCGCGGTCTCCGGCGCGAGCGTGCCCTTTTCCGCGGACCGGCCGACCAGGGAGAACAGTTCCTGCGCGGAGCGGGCCGAGGCAAGCTCCTCCTGCGGTTCGATGCCCAGGCGCCGTAGCAGGCCCTCGGCGGCGCCGTTGAGCAGGCGGATCAGGAAGGCCGTCGCCCGGCTGAATCCCCGGTGGAATCCCTGCACCATCCTCGCGGTCGCCAGCGGCCGGGCCACCGCGAGATTCTTCGGGACCAGCTCACCATAGATCATCGTCGCACCCGTGGCGAGTACCACGGCGACCGTCACGGCGACACCGGTGGCCATTCCCGCCGGTATCCCGACAGATTTCAGCGGGCTGCGAAGCAGGTGCCCGATCGCCGGCTCGGCGAGGAATCCGATCGCCAGGTTGGTGATGGTGATGCCGAGCTGCGCGCCGGAGAGCTCGGTCGAGAGGTTCGTAAGCGCTGTGAGGACACCCCTGGACCTGCGGTCACCCGCTGCCGCGGCACGTTCGACGGTCATGCGGTCGACCGTCACCAGGGCGAACTCCGCGGCGACGAAAACGCCGCAGACCCCGACCAGCGCAACGCTGATCAGGACGAGGAGCCACTCGATCACTGTCGCCTGCCCGGGTCGGCTCGGTCCAGGGCAGGCGTCGGACTATGACTGGGTATATCGGGGCTAGGCATGACCCTCTCGGAGGTAGGCGTGGCAGAACCCGACGCGAGCGGAAACGTACACCGCTGGCGATGCCCGGATACCCCCGCGGGGCGCCTTCAAGCACACAGCACAAGGATGCCCGCGTCCGGCCGGGTTGGACAGCCATCCGAGCGGATCGGATCAGCACATGCTCCCTCATGACGGCCCTGGACCCAGCAAATTGCGCCGAACATCCACCCCGACGACCAACCCAAGAGGCCGGGGGAAGCTAGTCGATCTCGAAAAGACCCTGGCGGACGGCGTACATGACCGCTTCCATCCGCGAGTGCAGCTGCAGTTTGTCCAGGATGTTGCGGACGTGGTTCTTGACCGTGTTCTCGCTGATGAACAACTTCCGGGCGATCTCCCGGTTGGCTCGCCCCTCCGCGACCAGCTTGAGGACCTCCAGCTCGCGGGCGGTGAGATGGGGAGCGGGTACCCGGCTGGGCCGGTCGTCCGAACCGCGGGCGAGCGCGGCGAACTCGACCATGAGCTTGGACGCCATCGAGGGACTGATCAGGCTTAGTCCGTTGTGTACCGCACGGACCGCTCCAGCCACCTCGTGCGGGGGGATGGATTTCAGGAGATACCCGACCGCTCCCGCTTTGATCGCCTCAAAGAGATCAGACTCGTCATCGCTGACCGTCAACATGACGATCTTCGTGGTCGGCACCTCCCGCTTGATCGCACCCGCCGCGTCGATGCCGTCACGGTAGGGCATCCGGACGTCCATCAGGACGATGTCCGGGGTGGTGCCGGTGGCTATCGTGACGGCCTGCCGGCCGTCCCCTGCGCGACCGACGACAGTGATGTCCTCTTCAAGGTCGAGGACGGTCTCCAGGCCCTGCAGGAACAGCTCATGATCGTCGACGACGAGCACCCGGATGGGTTCGGACTGAGGTGCCACAGGTGGCAGAACACTAACCATCATCACAGATCGGAGCTATCTGGCACGGATAGTCCAACAACGGACTGCCGGACGGACGAGGTGCGATCGACGCATGTGCCCACTCTATGTGATGGGGGGCTTACGTAGAACCGTGTCTCTGTACCGGCACTGATCAAGTCATACACCGATACCGCTTCCGACATATCGGAATGATACGCGCCGCTGCCCCGCTACGACACTGGCGACACACCGTCACCATACCCGCGAAGGTGGTGAATCATCAACCCCGAACTGGACATATGACACACCCCCCGATGGGCCCACGAGGGGAGCCCGGTGGACCTACAAGTGGGATTCAACACCGAGACTCTCGTACTTGCGACTACTCTACGTAACAGTTCGGACGTTCAGGTGTTCGGACGGCGATACTCGGCACGGTCACCCGAACACCCGACGCTCCAGCCGCTGTTCATGGTCCGACTCCTGTCGTTCACGCTCCGGGGCGTGGTGCTGGTGGCGATCGAGGCCGATCACAGGCAACCTGAGGTCATGGTCACACCCTCCCTCAGCACGCCCCACCTACACGTCAAGCCCGGCACCACATGGTCTGACGCGTACGCCCGGTGCCGCGAGGCCGCGCCCGAGGCCTTCGACCCGGACCGGCTTCGCAACCTGTGGGGCGGCCGGTGGCGCCGCACCGGGGACCCCCTGCGCAGCGTCACGCCGGTTGACGGATCACCCATCGCCGGCCCACCGATGATCGAACCGGACGAGGCGCACGAAGCCATCCGCGCCACCCTCGACGACCACAAACAATGGCGTGACGTACCGATCTCCGACCGCAAGGCGCGGGTCACCGCCGCGGTGGACGCCATGGACGATCATCGTGACCTACTCGCGCTGCTACTGGTCTGGGAGATCGGCAAGCCGTGGCGGCTGGCGCGCACAGACGTCGACCGCGCGCTCGACGGCGTCCGCTGGTACGTCGAGGAGATCGACCGGATGATCGACGGCCGCGGCCCGCTGCCCGGCCCGGTCAGCAACATCGCGAGCTGGAACTACCCGATGAGCGTGCTCATGCACGCCATGCTCGTCCAGGTTCTCGCCGGCAACGCCGCGATCGCCAAGGCCCCGACCGACGGCGGGGCCGCCTGCCTCACCCTCGCCTGTGCCCTGGCGCGCCGCGCCGGGCTCCCCGTGGCGCTGGTGTCCGGGTCCGGATCCCGGCTGTCGAGCGCACTGGTGCGGGCACCGGAGATCGGCTGCCTTGCGTTCGTCGGCGGACGCTCCTCCGGCGGGCAGGTCGCCGCGGCGCTCGTCGACACCGGCAAACGCCACTTCCTGGAGCAGGAAGGTCTCAATGCCTGGGGCATCTGGGAGTTCTCCCAGTGGGATCTGCTGGCCGCACACCTGAAAAAGGGCTTCGAATACGGCAAGCAACGCTGCACCGCATACCCCCGCTACGTCGTCCAACGTCAGCTCTTCGACCAGTTCCTCGCGGCCTACCTGCCCGTGGTCGCATCGGTGCGCTTCGGTCATCCCCTGGCCGTCGCGCACGACGACGACCCCCTGCCCGACCTCGACTACGGACCCGTCATCACCGCGGCGAAGTCCGCCGAGCTCGCCGGAAAGATCAACGAGGCAGTCGGCAAGGGTGGCGTGCCGCTGTACCGGGGAGCGATCGCCGACGGCGCTTTCGTGCCCGGCCAGGACACCTCGGCCTATGTGCCCCCGGTGGCGGTCCTCGCTCCCCCACCGTCGTGCGCGCTGCACCATGCCGAACCGTTCGGTCCGGTGGACACGATCGTGGTGGTCGATTCCGAAGCCGAGCTCCTCGCCGCGATGAACGCCTCCAACGGCTCGCTGGTCGCCTCGCTCGCCTGCGACAACGAAACGCTCGCCCACCGGCTCAGCGGCGAGATCCAGGCATTCAAGGTCGGCATCAACAAGCCACGGTCACGAGGCGACCGGGACGAACCGTTCGGCGGCCGTGGCGCGTCCTGGAAAGGAGCCTTCGTCGGCGGCGACCACCTCGTCCACGCCGTCACCGTCGACAGCGACCCCGAAGAAAGGCTGTACGGCAACTTCCCCAGCTACTCCCTGTACCCGCCAACGTGACACTCCCGGGTCGCTGAAAAGCCAGGCGCAGCAACCGGCTGAAGGACCGAAGGTGGCGCGATCATGTTTTTCACGCGTGGGGCGCGAAGACCGTGCTCGGCCAGCGGACCGACACGAACGCCCAGGTCATGGCAGCGTGCGGCGAGCTCAGGAAGGGCACCGAGAGCGCTGCGCCAGGCCTGTGGTGCGGACGTGCAGTCGCAGTCGTGCAGGAGGACGGTCCCACCACCACGCAGGTCCGGCATGAGGGTGTCGAGGACGGTGAGCGGCGTGGCCGTCGACGTCCAGTCCCTGCCCCAGGCCGTCCACAGCACCGGAGTCAGATCCAAGCTGCGGGCGGCGAGGAGAAACCCCGCGGACAGGATGCCGTGCGGCGGCCGGACGAACCGCGGCTGCCGCCCGGTCACCGTTGTGATCAATTCGCGGGTCCGGTGCAGCTGCCGGTAGGTGGAGCGTGGCCCGCGCAACAGCATCGAGCGGTGGTCCCAGGCGTGAACCGCCAGCTCATGACCTGCGTCCACCATCCGCTCGGCCAGGTGCGGCGCACGTTCCAGCATCGTCCCGAGGACGAAGAAGGTCGCCCGGAGGTCCAGCTCGGCCAGCACCTCGAGGAACAGCGGGGTGGACGCCGGATCCGGACCGTCGTCAAAGGTGAGTGCCACATGGTCCGGTGCGCCGACCCCGGCGAGAACCGGCATCACCCGGGTCCGCAGCCGGCGCAGTGTGGCCACCGAGGGGACCGCGTGGGTGAGGGCCGCGGTGGCACCGGCGCCCGCGGCTGTCCAGGCAAGGCCTGCCACCCCGATCCGCCCGGCCGACCGGGTTGCCCGCCACGCCCGCGGCTCCTGGACGCCTGGCACGTACGTCATGCCGGACACCTTCCCACACCGTTCGTGGACCCGGCGAAACACTCGGGGCGGAAAGTGGGACGCCCCGGTGGGACGAAACGCTCCGCTCTACAGATACGACGAGCATGCGGGCACTCCGGGAACCGGCTGATTCTGCCCTCCCTGGGTCACCACGGTCGCCGGCAGGTACCCCCAGGCAGCCGTGTACCCGTGGGTATTGGACCGCGAATGATCACCCTGGGTATACAACCACCACGTATTTGTGTTGCCCTGTACCACGGGATTCGCCCGGCCCCGAAACTGGCAGATCACCCAGACGGTCGCCGCGACATCCATGTAGCCGCTGTCGTCGAGCTCCTCCGACTCCTGCTCGGCCCGGACGTTCGCGTACACCTGGGAGCCCACGTAGGTGGAGCAGTCGTAGCGCTGGGTGAAGTGCCGTCCCGCGCCGTCTGTTGTCGCCACGTTGCGGGTCACGCAGGATCCCGTCCCGGGCTGCGGTGAGACGACCCCGGTGGGAGCCGCCTGGCCGCCCGTAGGCGGTCCGGCGGCGGGCGGTCCGGCGGCGGGTGCCCCCGTGCTCGACGCCCGCGCGCCCGGCCCCCCCGCGGCAGGCAGCCCTGCGCCGGGTACCGCCGCGGCCGGCGCTCCCGGGCGGGATACCGCCGCGGCAGGTGCTTCCGCGGCAGGCGCTCCCACAGCAGGCGCTCCCGTGGCGGGCCTCTCCGCGAGGGACACCGACGTGGCCGAGGCGCCGGAACCGGACACAGTAGGGGCGAACCTGCCCGGGACGGATGGCGGGCCCGCTGAGACGGTCACCTCCGGGATGGGGGAGCGCAGTCCGGCCCCCGGTATTAACAGCAGAAGTGCCGCAAGCGCAAAGCCGCACGCCACCGGTACGAGCAGGCCCAGCCCGCGGCGCTTCCCCGGCCCGTCAGGGGCCGGCACGTCAGGCTCCGGCGTGGCAGGCTCCGGCGTGGCAGGACCCGGGGTGGCAGCATCCGGGGTGGCAGCATCCGGGATGGCGGCTGCCGGCACGACAGGCTCCACGCCCCTGCCTGCGGCGCGACCCGCACCCGGGTGTGGCTGCGGGGTCGGCCCACCGCTCGTCCCGCCGGATGACGAGGGGGGCGGGAGTGATGCGGAAACGGGATCGGCCGGACGGCTGATCATCGTCGGCGCCGCGTGCGGGTCGTCCGCGGACGCGGGAGCGCCGCCCTGGTCGCCGGAAACGTCACCGATCGCACGGAGCTCCTCCAGCACACCCGCGGCGCTGGAGGGACGCTGCTGGGGTGCGACGGCGAGGGCCCGGTGCAACAGCGCGACCAGATCGTCGGGGACGGTGCCGGGGAGATCGTCGGGCAGGGCTGGCGGAGGTCCGTCCAGCATGTCCCGCAGCAGCTGCGCCGGAACCCGAGCGGTGAACGGCGGCTGTCCGGCCAGCAGCGCGAAGAGGGTGGCGCCGAACCCGAAGATGTCGGAGGCTACGGTGTGCTCCTCGCCCTGAAGCACCTCGGGCGACGCGTAGCGGGGTGTGAACGCCACCGATGCGGTCGTGCCCTCCGCCGCGTTCTCGACCACGGCGATGCCGAAGTCGCTGAGGACGGCGGTCCCGGACTCGCGGATCAGGATGTTCGCCGGTTTGAGATCACGGTGTAGGACGCCGTGGCGGTGAGCGGTGACCAGGGCGTCGGCCACCTGCACGCCGATGCGCAACACCTCCTCGACAGCCAACCGCCCCGTGTCGGCCATCCGATCGGCCAGCGACCCGCCCGCGATGTACTCCATCGCGATGTAGGGACGCCCGTCGCGGGTCGTCCCGGCGTCGAAAACCGAGATGATGTTCGGGTGGCCGGTCAGGCGCCCGGTCACCCGGCATTCACGCAGAAACCGCCGCTTCGCGCCGGGATCCCTGAGATCGGCGTTCATCACCTTGACCGCGACCTGACGGTCGAAAATCTCCTGTCGGGCCAGGTAGACCGTGCTGAACCCGCCGTGGCCGATCGGCTCCAGCGGACCGTAACCGTCGATCATGTCAGGGGACGGACGGATGCCACCGACATCCGTCCGGTCGGATGAGCCACGTCCACGGCTAAATGCCAAGCGCCGTCAGGCGGTACCACGATATGCGGTACCAGGATATTTGGTACCACGATATTTGGTACCTCCTTGTTCGGTACCGCCGCAGCCGGTACCACCACCGTGGTGAATCCGATCACAACGATTCGACCCTGCGCCGGACGCCCTACCCGCCGACGAGGCATCTTTCCGCTGCCTACCGCTCCAGGACAGGCCAAACTGGCAATCGGGGCTGACAGTATCGGGTGAGGCCAACGACACCGGAAGTATATAAGGAGGCTCATGCCGGCAGCCATCATGCCGCCAGGCGCAACCGTCGCGCCGGCACGCGCAGCCGGTGTCCGCGGCTGGAGTTCCCCCGGGTCCCGGCCGGACGTCATCGTCGCCGGCGCCGGTGTGATCGGGCTCGGCGTGGCGTGGCGTGCCCGCCTGCGTGGGCTCACCGTCACCGTTGTCGATCCCGAACCGGGATCGGGTGCCAGCTGGACGGCCGCGGGCATGCTCGCTCCCCTCAGCGAGCTTCACTACGGCGAAAAGCCCCTGCTCGCGCTGAACATGGCATCGGCGCGGCGCTATCCCGCATTCGTCGAGGAGCTGGAGCGCAGCAGCGGTACCGAGGTCGGATACCTGCGCTGCGGGACGCTGGTCGCGGCCTGGGACGGCGCGGACATGGCCGGGCTTCGCGACATCCACGGCTTCGCGCGTTCGCTGGGCCTGGAGACCGAGCTGCTGACCCGACGGCAACTGCGCGCCCGCGTCCCCGCGTCGGCAAGCGGCCTGGCCGGCGCGCTGTCGGCGCCCGACGATCACCAGGTCGACAACAGGCTCCTGCACAGTGCGCTGCTGCGGGCCTGCGTGGCCGAGGGCGTGACGCTGCTTCCCACCGCCGCGCGGCGGTGGCTGCTACGCGGTGACCGGGTCGTCGGGCTGGCGCTGGCCGACGGCACCGACCTGACCGCACCGGTTGTCGTCCTCGCCTGCGGGGCGTGGTCGGGCCGGATCGACGGGCTGCCACCCGGGGCGGTACCGGCGGTACGTCCGGTCAAGGGCCAGACCCTGCGGCTGCGCACCGTCGGGTCACCGCTGCTGACCTGCGTGCTGCGGGGCTCGGTGCGCGGCTGCCCGGTGTACCTGGTGCCCCGTGCCGACGGCCGGATCGTCGTGGGGGCCAGCAGCGAGGAGGCCGGGTTCGACGTGCGTCCGCGGGCGGGCGCCGTATACGAGCTCCTGCGGGATGCGCAGGCCCTCGTGCCGGGGTTGGGTGAAGCCGAGCTGGAGGAGGTCAGTACCAGCCTGCGGCCCGCCTCACCCGACAACGCACCGCTGATCGGCCCGTCGCGGATACCCGGGCTCCTGCTGGCCGTCGGTCACTATCGCAACGGCGTACTTCTCACCCCGGTGACAGCGGACGCCATCGCCGGCCTGCTGGCGGACGGCGCCCTGCCCGACGAGGTGGCTGCCTTCACCCCGGCCAGGTTCGACCGGACCGAGGACCAGGCCGCCGGGGACCAGGCCGTCGAGGGCCGGACTGTCGAGGAGAAGGCCGCTGCGGATCGGACGACCAGGGAGGACGTCGGATGACTCTCACCGTCAACGGCAAGGCCATGCAGGTGTTGCCCGGGACCACACTCCAGCAGCTCATGGTGAGTCTTTCCGCCACCGGCCGCGGGAGTGCCGCCGCGGTCGACGGTGTCGTCGCCCCCCGCAGCCGGTGGGAGAGCCTGGAGCTGCGCGCCGGCCAGCAGGTGGAGATCCTGACCGCTACCCAGGGAGGCTGACATGGCCGACGACGCGTTCACAATCGCCGGTGAGGAACTCGGTTCCCGGCTGATCCTGGGAACCGGCGGCGCACCGAGCCTCGCCGTCATGGAAGCGGCGATCAACGCCTCCGGCACGGACATGTGCACGGTGTCCATGCGGCGGGTGGACACCGCGACTCCGGGGTCGGTGCTGGACATGCTCGCCCGCTGCGGCGTGCGGGTGCTGCCCAACACCGCCGGATGCCGCACGTCCCATGAGGCCGTCCTCACTGCCCAGCTCGCCCGGGAGGCGCTGGGGACGAACTGGGTGAAGCTCGAGGTGGTCGCGGACGAGCACACCCTGCTGCCGGACCCCTTTGAGCTCCTCGACGCGGCGGAACGCCTGGTCGCCGACGGGTTCACCGTCCTGCCCTACACCAATGACGATCCGGTGCTCGCCCGGCGTCTGCAGCAGACCGGCTGCGCGGCCGTGATGCCGCTGGGCGCGCCCATCGGGACCGGACTCGGTATCCGCAACGCCCACAACATCGAGCTGATCGTCGCCGAGGCCGAGGTCCCGGTCGTCCTGGACGCCGGGATCGGCACCGCCTCCGACGCGGCGCTGGCCATGGAACTCGGCTGCGACGCCGTTCTGCTGGCGTCGGCGGTGACAAGAGCGCAGGACCCCGCCCTCATGGCGGCGGCTATGGCGGCCGGCGTCACCGCGGGACGGTTCGCCGCGCGGGCCGGGCGTATCCCACCCCGTCACCATGCCCGGGCGTCGTCGCCCGTCCACGGCACGGCGGTGTTCTGACACGGCGGTGTTCTGACCAGCCCCCCGGCGCGGCTGGCGCCCTGATCCCAGGTCCGCTGTCGTCGGGATCCCACGTCCGGAGTCGTTTGCCCGCCCGAGTAACGGAAAAGAGCCCGTATGGGTTGGCGCCCACCCCGATGAGCACACCGGCCGGCATGCCCGGCACCTCGTGCCGGTGTTCCCGCCGCCTACCACGGGTCGCAGCGGGGTCGTGACCATCAATAACGATCGTTGTCAGGAATGACCGCGAAGGAGTGATCGACCATGACCGTTCCGTCTGTTCTCAGTCGCCCGGGTCCCCTCACCCGACGCGCATGGGATCCGTTCGCCGAGTTCGGCGACCTCTACGAGAGGATGGGACGGCTGCTGGACGTCTCGTTGCCGGAGCTGGCGGCCCGGGAGCGGCGTTCCTGGACGCCGACGGTCGACGTGGAGGAGACCGAGAACTCCTACCTCATCGACGCGGACCTGCCCGGCGTGCCCGCGCAAGCCGTCAACATCGACGTCCGGGGGAACGAGGTCACCATCACCGCCGAGATCGCCGACAGGCAGCGCAGCGGTGTGATGCGCCAGCAGACACGTCGCGTCGGCCGTTACGAGTACAGCGTACGGCTGCCCGGGGACGTCGACGCCGAGAGCTCCGAGGCCCGGCTCTCCGACGGGGTGCTGCAGCTGCGCCTGCCGAAGGTGTCCGCGACGTCGAGCCGGCACGTCCCCGTGATCGAGGCCGGTGGGGGCGAGGCGGGCAAGCAGGCGCGCGGCGCCACGACGTCCGGGGACGGATCCGGCTCCCGCTCCGCAACGTCCTGACTCTCCCGACCGGGGAGCTCTCCTCCCGTCCGTGCCTGCCTGTCCGCCGGCGGCCGGATGGGAGGAGGAACCGATGATCCGTCGACGCCCGCTGCCGGGCCGGCCTGTTCCGGCAGCGGGCGTCACGTCGTTCGCGTCAGGCGTGTCCCGACCGTGTCAGGCCTATCCCGGCCACATCAGGCGTGTCCCGACCGCGGGAGACAAAGTCGCCGTCCCGCACTGCGCATCCTGCGCTCCCGCACTCCTATACCTTGTGATCTTTGTTGTTGCACCGTGGCGGACACCGGATCATCGGAGGGAAGCTGCGAGCATCGGGGCGGGCACACGCCCACGTTGTTGCTCGAACGACGGATGGAGCACGTTCGTGGCCGTCCCCAGCGTTTCGTTCTCGATAACAGTGCGCCTCGACGTGCCGGCCTCGTCACAGATCGTCGGCGAGATCACCACTGCCGTCGGCAAACTGGGCGCGGTGGTCACCGCTCTCGACGTCGCGGAGTCGCACGCGGACCGGCTCGTACTGGACATGACCTGCCTGTGCGCCGACGCCGAGCAGGTGCAGTCCATCACCGAGACCCTGCGCTCCATGCCGGACTTCGTCGTCCGACGGGTGAGCGACCGGGTGTTCCTGCTACATCTCGGCGGGAAGATCGAGGTCGCGAGCAAGGTCGCGCTGCGGACCCGTGACGACCTGTCCATGGCCTACACGCCCGGTGTCGCCCGGGTGTGCCTGGCCATCGCCGACCGACCCGACGACGCCCGCCGGCTCACCGTCAAGCGCAACAGCGTCGCTGTGGTCTCGGACGGCTCGGCCGTGCTCGGCCTGGGCAACATCGGCCCCACCGCCGCGATCCCGGTGATGGAGGGCAAGGCCGCGCTGTTCAAACGGTTCGCGGACATCGACGCATGGCCGATCTGCCTCGACACCCAGGACGTCGACGAGATCGTGCGCACGGTGACGCTGCTCGCTCCCGTCTTCGGTGGCATCAACCTCGAGGACATTGCCGCACCCCGCTGCTTCGAGATCGAACGGCGGCTGCGCGAACTGCTCGACATACCAGTTTTCCACGACGACCAGCACGGCACCGCGATCGTCGTACTCGCCGCCCTCACCAACGCACTGCGGGTCGTCGGCAAGTCATTGGACTCCGTACGGATCGTCACCAGCGGGACGGGCGCGGCGGGTACGGCCATCCTGCGCCTGCTGCTGCGGGCCGGTGCGGGCCGCGCGGGCGGCAGCGTGATCGCGTCCGACATCGGTGGGATCATCTCGCCGGCCCGCGGCGATCTGGACGACAACGGCCGGTGGATCTGCAAGCACACCAACCCGGACAAGGTTTCGGGGACGCTGCGTGACGCCCTGGCCGGCGCCGACGTGTTCATCGGCGTGTCCGCGCCGGCAATCCTGACCGGGGCGGACGTGGCGACCATGGCCGACGACGCGATCGTCTTCGCGCTGGCCAACCCGGACCCCGAGGTCGACCCCGCGGACGCCCGCACGTACGCGGCGATCGTCGCGACCGGCCGCTCGGACGAGCCGAACCAGATCAACAACGTGCTCGCCTTCCCCGGCGTCTTCCGGGGGCTGCTGGACTCCCGGGCCCACGACATCACCGAGGACATGCTCCTCGCCGCGGCCTACGCACTCGCGGCCGTGCTGCGCGAGGATGAGATCAATCCGCTCTACATCGTGCCGAGCGTCTTCGACGAGCGCGTGATGCCGGCCGTCGCCGAGGCTGTCAGCGCCGTGGCACAGGCGCCGGCTGGTCAGCGCCACCGCGGCTAGGAACTGCCGACTGTCCGGGGCCACGCACGGACCACCCCGCGCACGTGCACCGCCACGTCGTCACCGAGGGCGAGAGGCTCCCCTGCATCCAGGATCCGGGCGGTCACTCGCGTGCCGTCGGTCAGTCCGAGGGTAATCATCGCATCGTGACCGTAGAAATCCTGGTGCAGCACGGTCGCGGTCACCGCGGAGTCGGGTGCCCTATCACGGGCTGTGACGCCCATCTGCTCCGGCCGCAACATGACGGTCACCGGCAGACCGCCGTAAGACAGGACACACCAGCACGGACGGAGCAGCCTTCGCGCCGAAGGCGGCGCGCGAACCAGACTCGCGCCGCCTTCGGCGAACACGAGTCGCCCGCATCCCGGGCGCTATTACAGCCGGATGTCGCCCCTGCTCCGTGTCAACTGCAGCGCCCTGGGGCTCTCGTACAGTTCGCGGTCTGGTCTGTGGCCATACCGGAGGGTCTCGCGGCCGACTTCAGGCACTTCTGCGCGGGAAAAAGGTCCTCCTCCCTGGCCAGGACGCCATCCGTCGGATCACACTGCCATATGAACATGATGTTTCATGAATGTGACCGGTGCGGTAGCTCCAAGCGGGTACGGACACCCGTCCGGGCCGCCGTCGACCGGCGACCGGCGACTACGGAGGTGGCGAATCGTGCAGTCGACAAGCCTGCGGGGCGAGCTTTTTGCCGTGACCACGGCGGTTCAGGAAGCACAACGCCATATCCGGCACCTGCGCACCCACGCACCGAACTCAAGGGCTGCCGACCGCCTGGAGGCGGACGTCCGCCGGGTCATGGAGGACATCGACGACCTGGCCGCCGAAACTGCCGTCCTCGCCGAAAGCGGCAGTTCCGACGAACCGCATGCGGACACCGCCTGCGAGTGCCACGAGCCGGTGTTCGTACCGGCCCGCCACGATGAGCCGGAGTTCCAGCCCGAATGCGACGACGAGGGAGTCGCCGGCGGGTGGCAGCGACATCGCACCGTGTCGCCGCGACGTCGACGCCGCGCCCGAGTATGACGGTCCGACGGCGATCCGGGTCACAGATCACGGCTTGACGCCGATTCCGACCGGCAACACGACCACTACGGAAAGTTACTGCTGGAGGCGCGATCACGAGGAACCCGGGTTATCGTGATCGCGCCTCCAACGGCCGAAGGCAGGTAGCCGGCGGGCCGAAAGTCGCGTGATCATGGCTCCTCTCGCGCGGTCCGGGAGGCCTCAAGAGGTTAGGAGCGCTATGGCGACGCAGACGCACACCCGTGCCGACGACCAGGGGCCCGCCGGTACGGCCACCCCCCTCAGCGGCGCGGCCAGGGCGAGAATCGCCCAGGCGAGCCTGAGGCAGGACCGCTGGTGGGTGACGCCTGCCATCACGGTGGCGGTCCTCACCGGCTTCGTCGTCTACGGGACGTGGGCGGCGTTCCGCAACGCCCACTACTATGCTGACCCGTACCTGTCGCCGTTCTATTCGCCCTGCCTGACCGACTCCTGCCCGAGCGACACGCTCGGTTCCGGGCTGTTCGGCGACATACCCTGGATCTCGCCCGCCATACTGGTTCTGGTCTTTCCGCTCGGCTTCCGGCTGACGTGCTACTACTACCGGAAGGCGTACTACCGGTCGTTCTGGTGGGCGCCACCGGCCTGCGCGGTCCCGGACGCCCGGCGAAGATACAGCGGCGAGACACGGTTGCCACTGGTCATGCAGAACGTGCACCGCTATTTCCTCTATTTCGGCGTGCTGTTCATCGGACTGCTCGTCTACGAGGCCGTCGGGGCATTCAGTTTCGACGGTCGCCTCGGTGTCGGGGTCGGCACCGGCATGCTCGCGGTCAACGTGGTTCTTCTGGGTCTTTACACATTCTCCTGCCATTCCTTCCGGCATCTGTGCGGGGGCGGGCTGCGGACACTGTCAGCGCATCCGGTACGCCGGCGGCTGTGGCAGGGGGTGTCGGCGCTCAACCGGCGGCACATGGTGTGGGCGTGGGTGAGCCTGTTGTGGATCATGGCGGCCGACTTCTACGTCTGGCTGGTCGCGGCGGGCCACCTGCACGATTACCACTGGGTGGCCTGAGGTGTCACCGTCGCGACTTCGTCCGGATTCCGCCGGTGCCAGGACCGGCATGGATCCGGCGGCCCGCAAACCGGGCACCTTGAGAACCGAGCACATTGAGAACCAGGCATCCTGCGAACAACGTGCGGTGGTGACCACGTAAGCCATGACAACGTTGGAAAGACACGCATACGACGTCATCGTGATCGGCGCGGGCGGAGCGGGCCTGCGGGCCGCGCTGGAAGCGCACGAGCAGGGTGCCCGGGTCGCTGTCGTCTGCAAGAGCCTGCTCGGTAAAGCCCACACCGTGATGGCCGAGGGGGGTATCGCGGCCGCGATGGGCAACGTATGGCCCGAGGACAACTGGCAGACGCACTTCCGTGACACGATGCGCGGCGGGAAGATGCTCAACCAGTGGCAGATGGCCCAGATCCACGCCCAGGAGGCCCCGGCGCGGGTCTGGGAACTGGAGGAATGGGGCGCGGTCTTCGACCGGACACCGGACGGCCGGATACTCCAGCGCGACTTCGGCGGTCACCGTTTCGCCCGGCTCGCGCACGTCGGGGACCGTACCGGCCTTGAGCTGATCCGTACCCTGCAGAACCGGCTGATCAGCAAGAGAATCGACGTCTTCATGGAGTGCACGGTGTTACGCCTGCTGACCGCGCCGGATCCCGCGCCAGCCCGGCCGGCGGCACCGGTCCAGGTGACCGAACCGGCCCGGACGGGCAAGCCGGGTGTACCGAGCGCACCAGGTGAAACCGGTGAACCGTCCACACCGGCGCACGAGGGTAGGCGGATCGCCGGCGCCTTCGCATACTGGCGTGAGTCCGGCACTTTCGTGCGTTTCGACGCACCCGCGGTGGTGCTCGCCACCGGCGGGATCGGCAAGTCCTACCAGGTGACATCGAACTCGTGGGAGTACACCGGCGACGGCCACGCACTCGCGTTGTGGGCCGGGGCCGCGCTGATGGACATGGAGTTCGTCCAGTTCCATCCCACCGGGATGGTCTGGCCACCGTCAGTGAAGGGAATCCTCGTCACCGAGGGCGTCCGGGGCGACGGCGGCGTGCTGCTCAACTCCGCGGGACGTCGCTTCATGTTCGACTACATCCCACCGATCTTCGCCGCCGAGACCGCCGGCTCCGAGGAGGAGGCCGACCGCTGGTACACGGACAAGAAGACCGCCCGCCGGCCACCGGAACTGCTCCCCCGGGACGAGGTGGCGCGGGCCATCAACACCGAGATCAAGGCCGGGCGTGGCTCGCCCCACGGCGGGGTCTATCTCGACATCGCCTCGCGCCGCGACCCGGAGTACATCCGGCGCCGGCTGCCGTCGATGTACCACCAGTTCACCGAACTCGCCGACGTCGACATCACCCGCGAGGCGATGGAGGTCGGCCCGACCTGCCACTACGTCATGGGCGGCATCAAGGTCGACCCGCCGACCGCCGCGGCGACCGTGCCGGGGCTTTTCGCCGCGGGCGAGTGCGCCGCCGGCATGCACGGCTCCAACCGGCTCGGCGGCAACTCCCTGTCCGACCTGCTGGTCTTCGGACGGCGGGCAGGGATGTACGCGGCCCGCTACGCCCAGTCGGTGCCCCCGCACAAGCGAGCCATGGCCGACGATGCGCAGATCAACGCGGTCGCCGCGCAGGCCCTCGCGCCCTTCGACACGACCTTCGCCCAGGACACCACCAAGGTCGGCGCGTCCCACACCCACCCTCCGGAAAACCCCTACCAGCTCCAGAACGACCTCCAGGAAGTCATGCAGCGCCTGGTCGGGATCATCCGGACCGAGCCCGAGCTCGCCCGGGCGCTCAAGGAGATCGAAACGCTGCGCTCCCGCGCACGGCACGTCGCGGTCGTCGGGCACCGTCAGTACAACCCGGGCTGGCATCTCGCCCTCGACCTGGGATCGCTGCTCACCGTCGCGGAGTGCATCGCCACAGCCGCGCTGGCCCGCCGGGAAAGCCGTGGCGGGCACACCCGCGACGACTACCCGTCCGCGGACCCGGCGTTCGCGACGCTGAACCACGTGCTCCGGCTACGTGACGAACGACTCGTGCTCACCGCCGAGCCCCTGCCCGCGATGCCACCGGAGTTCGCCGCGCTGTTCGAACAGGCCGGCGCGGGCATCTCAGCCGGAACAGCATCAACCGGTGAGAAGGGTTCCTGATGGCAGGATACGATCTTTCACTTCGGGTGTGGCGAGGCGACTCCGGCGGCGGCGATCTCCACGACTACACGGTCGGTGTCGAAGAGGGCATGGTCGTCCTGGACGCGCTGCACCGGCTCCAGCAGACGCAGGCCCCGGATCTGGCCGTCCGGTGGAACTGCAAAGCCGGCAAGTGCGGGTCGTGCAGCGCCGAGGTGAACGGCCGCCCCCGACTGACGTGCATGACCCGCCTGAACCTGTTCGCGCCCACGGACACCGTCACGGTGACGCCGCTGCGGACGTTCCCGGTGATCCGGGATCTTGTCACCGACGTCTCGTACAACTACGAGAAGGCCGCGCAGGTGCCGGCGTTCGCGCCGGGAACCCCGGCGGGAGACGACGGGCATCACCGGATGAAGCAGGCCGACGTCGACCGCGTCCAGGAGTTCCGCAAGTGCATCGAGTGCTTCCTGTGCCAGACGGTCTGCCATGTCATCCGTGACCACGAGGAGAACAAGCCCGTCTTCGCCGGCCCACGGCTGATGATCCGGTACGCCGAGCTGGAAATGCACCCGCTGGACACGCATGATCGGCGGGCACTGCTGCGCGGACAGGCCGGCATCGGCTACTGCAACATCACGAAATGCTGCACGGAAGTCTGCCCGGAGCACATCGCGATCACCGACAACGCCATCATTCCGCTCAAAGAAAGGGTCGTCGACGCCTCCTACGACCCGATCACGCGGCTCGGCAACCGCATCCTGCGCCGTCGGCGCTGACCCCTCCACGTCGGCGCTCCCTGCCTCGTGCTTGCCCGTCACGACCGAGTCAGTTACCCTTCGCATCGGAATGCATTCGGCACTTCCACGTGTGCCACTTTCAGGTGTGCCAATGGTGGCTCAAGCTTCGGGGGCGACGCGGTGGCCGGATGCGGATCCGTCCTCACACCAGGGACGGCCAAAGAGCCAAAGGCAGCGCGATCATGTTTCTTTCGCGTTCGGGGTCCGGAAGCCGATCCGGAAGGTCCGCCAGGCCCAGGTCCCCAGTTCGCTGCCAGGATCGTCCTCGTTCCTGCCGTCTTTTTCACAGCGCTGGTCATGATCGGGCAGCCCGCCACCGCGCAAACCGCCACCGCCCAACCGGAGATCACGGGAGCCGCGGTGACCCGCCACCTTTCAATCGTCCAACTCGGCGATTCGTATTCCGCTGGGAACGGCGCGGGTGCCGGTACCTATGACACCGGTGACGGACCACGCGGATGCCACCGCTCGGCGGTGAACTGGGGCGAGCGGTATGCACAGTGGCTGCGGGACGAGCGCGGATATGACGTCACCTATGTGAACCGGGCGTGCAGCGGCGCCGCCACGGACGATCTCCTCAACCCGTACAAGGCGGATCAGCGCAGCTATTGGACCCCGCTGCGCGCCGGCGAGACCGGGAACGACCCCGCTGTCCTCGGTCGCCTGCGGCAGGACTGTTCGGCCGGGTTCGGGCCGGAGGAATCCGCTGAGATCGGCCCGGTCAACGTCACCTACGGTATCGCGAGCGCCGTGTGCACCCGGGTGATCGCGCCTCAGATCAACGCGGTCGGCGCGGATACCGACCTTGTCCTGCTGACGATCGGCGGCAACGACGTCCGGTTCGCCGACATAGTGCTCAGGTGCTTCGCGTTCGGGATACCGAAAGCGCTCGGGATACCCGCCGGAGACATCGCAGAATGCGAACGGCTCACCCGGCGGGCGACGGGGGATCTCACGCTGGTCCAGACACGCCTGGTCACCCTGCTCACCCGCCTGCACCAGCGGATGCCGGCCGGAGGACGCGTGGTCCTGCTCACCTATCCTTACCTGTCCAGCCGGGAACACTATCCGCTGCCAGGCATGCATCTGCCGCCAGGCACGCAGACCACCTTCGGGGAGACGACATTCGACCCATCGGCCGCGGTTCGGACGCTCGGCGACCGCGGGGACGCCATACAGATCACCGCGGCGGACACGGTGAACCAGTCGTTCGGCTTCACCGGAGCGTCCGACCCCGCTGCGCACACATGCTCGCCCGACACCCTGCCGGTGGATTCAGCCGACACGCCAGGCCGCTTCGTCACGGTGGTCGACACCGTCAAATGCCATTTCGCCGGCCACGAACCGGACCCGACCATCGGCCAGCGGAACCCGGACCGCTGGATGAACGAGTTCCTCGACGGTTTTCTCGCCCTCGACCAGAACCTGATCTACCATCCGAACAGCGAAGGCCACAGACAGCTGGCCAACCTGCTCAAGCCGTTCGGTGATTTCGGCGCTTCGGCCCGGTCGAGCATCAGCGGTAACGCCTACCTGGACGCCGATCGGAACGGGCGTCAGGACCTGGGCGAGCCCGGCGCGCCCGGCGTGGCAATCCAGTTGACCGGCACGAATCCGGACGGGACGGCCATCCGGCGGGACACGACCACCAACGCCTCCGGGGCCTGGACATTCCGCGATCTCATACCGGGTGTGTACGCGGTCCAGGAGGACACCCCCCGCGGCGGATCTGCCGCCAGCACAGCCCTTGACCCGGGCACGTTCACCGACATCGTTCTCGACCGGGTCGGTAGCACCGCGACCGGATACACCTTCGCCGTGCAAAACGTGCGATCCGTGCAGGCGGTCCAAACCGGTCGAGCCAGGCGGACCGGGCAGGCCGAGTTGGTCGAGCACACCGAGCAGTCCGAACAGACACCGCAGTCTCTTCGAGCCGCCCGGACGGAGGACGCCGGTGGCACGCTCCTTCCGCTCGCGGTGGCTGGGGCGATGCTTTCCGTCGGCGTTCCAGCGACGATCATGATGATCCGTCGCCGGGCCCTCTCCGCCCCGCGGAGCGAGGACGTACCGGTCAGTCAGGACTGATCAGTCAGATCGGCCGGGACCGGTCGCGGTGGAAGACCCTCCAGCGGGAAGACCGTCCAGCAGACGGGGGGCAAGGCGACGCAGCAGGTGACCCGCCTGGGACATGCTCACCCGCGCATCGGGTTCGGACTCGGCGAGGGTACGCACCGCCGAGAAACCGGCGCCGGCCAGCGTCGAGGGATCCAGGAGCGAGCGTCCCGCCACCGCGACGACCGGTACGCCGGCCGCCCGCGCACGTGCCGCGACGCCGGCAGGGGCCTTTCCATGCAGCGTCTGCTCGTCCAGCAACCCCTCCCCCGTCACGACCAGGTCGGCCCCGCGCAGCGCGTCATCGATACCGACAAGATCGAGTATCAGGTCGATCCCGGAATGTAACCGGGCGCCGAGCAGCGACAGGGCGGCAAAGCCGACACCACCGGCGGCACCCGCCCCCGGGGTCTGCCGGTGATCGGTTCCGGTCACGGACATCACGATCAGCGCCCACCTGCTCAACGCCTGCTCCAGGAACACGACGTCGGCCGGCGTGGCGCCCTTCTGCGGGCCGTACACGGCGGCGGCGCCGTGCGGGCCCATCAGCGGATTGTCGACGTCGCACGCGACAACCAGCTCGGTGTCGCGCAGTCGCGGGTCCAGCCCGGACAGATCGACATCATCGAGGACGGCGAGGGACCGCCCGCCCCGGTGGCGCTGCCGCCCCTCGGATCCCTCGAAGTCGGAGCTCTCGGAGCCGGATCCCTCGGGTAGCAGGACGGCACCCAGCGCCTCGACCAGTCCGGCGCCGCCGTCGGTGCTCGCGCTCCCCCCGATACCGAGCACCACCCGCCGGCAGCCAGCCTGGATGGCGGCGGCGACCACCTGGCCCGTCCCATAACTGGACGCGGTCAGCGGCGCGGGACATCCGCCCGGCAGACGGCGCAGGCCGCAGACATCGGCCAGCTCGACGACCGCGGTGCCATCGAGCTCGGCATAGGCCGTGTCGACAGGCTCGCCCGTGGGCCCCTCGGCCCGCACCGCAACCCGCCGGTATCCCGCCGACAGCGCGGCCTCGACCGTGCCGTCACCGCCGTCCGCAACGGGCAGGGACACCGTGTGCACGTCGGGACGGGCCTCATGCAGCCCCTCAGCCAGCGCCGCGCACACCTCGGCGGCACTCAGCGAGCCCTTGAACTTGTCGGGTGCCAGGACAACACGCATCACAACCGCCAGCCCAGCACATCAGCAGACGCCACTGCCAGCCCCGTCGTCCCGGTGGCCCCGGACCAGACCCCATCAAAGCCGTAGGTAGAAACCGTCATTATCACGATGAAAACCACCTACAGCTTCGACGGACGCCCGGTATCCGTAGGTAGAAACCGTCATTATCGCGACGAAAACGACCTATCCGCTTCGGTAGCAAGGCTGTTGGCGACGAAAGCGGTCCGGCGAAGGCGAGGTGAAACCGTACCTTCGGGGTACGCCGGTGGGATGACATCGCCACGGAAACCGCCCGTACAGCCTGCTCCGTGGGCGGGTACCCGGCATGAGACGGCCGGGGGCGCCGACTATCCTGAGACAGTGTGTGATCTGGATGACCTTCTCGACCCCGGCTTGGACCATCTGGTGGCGTGGGCTCGGGAGCGGGGTACCGCGTTGCCGGCCCGACCAGCCGGTGTCGTACTCGCCCTGCTGGTACTGCGTGGTGCCAGGGTCCGCGGCGGCCTTCCCGAACCAACCGTCGCCCTGATCCGCCAGATCATGGACGAAGACCTGCCGCAGCTCGTCACCGCCGATCCGGAGGAACTGCGGGCCTACCCCGACGTCCTGGCAGCCCTGATCGACCAGCGGCGGGAAGCCGGCCTGCTGAACGCAAAACGTCAGAGCAAGCTGCACACGGCATTACAGGAGTCGATCGCGGACTACGAGCAGGCGATGACCGACCCCGTTCGTCTTACCTGGCCGCGCCTGTATGCCGGTCTGCTGCGCGCCGACGGGGTGGATCCGACCGACCGACAGGCGGTATGGCAGTGGCTGTGCGAATATCGGGAACGGCCGCTGTCACAACGCCGCGCCATATTTGAATCCGCCCTGGGCACTCCGGCCGTCGACGATACGGGCATCATTTCACGCCAGCGGACGGTCATCCTGGGGCTGCGTACCGAAAACGCCGAGCTTGTCCTGCAGGGCCTCCTCCTCACCAGGATCAGTGGCATCCTGGACGCCACGGCGAACGGTTCGGCCCAGGCCGAGCCGGCACCGGGGTTCGATCGCACGACGATGGTCGACGACGCGACGGACGCCCTGCTGGACCGAGGTACCGCCGTCGGGCTGAGCGCCGCTCTGCGCGGCGAGTTCCGCGATCTGACTCCCCGTCGCGACAACGCGGCTACGGTAACCGACCTGCTGATGCGCGAGCTTCGCCGGATCCAGAAAGATGTCAGTGGCGGGGACACCCACCTTCCCCCGACGGATGACGTCCCGGCCACGGAGATCGCCGAACTTCTCCGTTCCTCCGCGTTACTGCCTGCGGCGGCCGGCCTGGCCGAGTGGGTCGAACAGCAGGGCGGCGTGACGGGCGGGCCCGATGCCGCTGCACCGGCGGCCCGCGAGTTCGCGGCCGGGCAGCTGGGTCTGCCTCCCCAGATCCTGGACGAGGTGTGGCGCCATGCCGTCGCGGTCGGCCTGCTGCGTCCCGCCGACGGCAGGATCGTCACCGGCGGCGCCCTGCAGGTCTGGCGTGACGGTACTGCGGGCGAGCTTGTCCAGCTCGGTCTGGACGCCTTCGGCGCGGTCGCGACCGAACTGACCCATCTCGCGGAACGCGCAGAACAGGCCGACGTACCGAGCGAGGAGCGCGGCACCATCGAAGCCCTGGTCGAGGACCTCCCGTTCACCCTGTTCCAGCTGTTCGAGGAGCCCGCCCCGGCATCCCTGGCCAGGATGGCCGCCGTGGCTCAGATGTGGGTGCTGCCCTACGATCTGGAAGAGATCGCCCAGCTGCCGCCGCTGTCCGCCCGGAACACGGTCACCCTGGCCGCGCAGCTGCGCCCACCCCGGCCGATGCCGTCGGACCCCGACCAGCTCACCCTCATGTTCGGCGACGATGACGAATCTCTGCCCGCCGCCTACCACCTACCGGCTGATGACGAGCTCAGGCGTCTCCTCCCCCAGGGCGAGCTGGACGCATCCGACCGCACCGAGCTGCTGGGGATCGCCTACTGGCAGGCCCTGCTCGTCGACCGTTTGGCAGCGCTCGGTGTCATGCAGCGTGCGGACGACCGGGTCGAGCTCACCCGGCTCGGCAGGGCACTGGTGCGAGTCGGCTTCCAAGCCGCCGGCGGGACCGCACCGACCATCGGCGAGATAGCCGCCGTCGACGCCGACGAGCTACTGCGATCGATGCCGTCATGGACTGAGCGCATCCGGCTACACGTGCTGCAGACCTGGCTGGACGCCCGAGGCGACATCGCCAAGGCCTGGCAGGAGCTGCTGGCGGCGATCGCTGGCAACCCGCACAGCCGCAGGGCCATCTTCGACCTGCTCGGCGTGCGGTACGAGACCGACCCGACGCGCGACCTGCGCCATGTCGTCATACCGCAGTTGCCAGCGCCGCTGGAAGACCCCGTAGCGGAACACGCTCTGCGGACCGCGCTTCACGAGGCTGTCGACGATCCCATAAACGGAGCGCTGGCTGCCGAAGCCTTGCGGCTGCGCGGAGAACAGCCTGCTGACCCGCCCCTTTCCGCCCAGGCGGTGCTGCTGTTCGAACGCCTCAACATGCTTACCTTCGCCGAATATCGGGCTCGTCAACCCGCGGAATACGACACGCCTGACGAGGATGAGGTAGCTGACGAGAACAAGACGGCCGACGGGACGCAGGAGGCGGAGCAGGACACGATGACGCTGCCGCTCGGCTCGGCGCTGTGCGTCGCGTTCGACCAGGCGGCGGCTAACTGGCCCGGCGGGGCCGGCGAACTGCTTCGGCAGTTCACCGCGGTCGCGCCGGAACTACCCGGATATGAAAACTTTCTGGAGACGCTGGGCCAGGCCCATTCCCAGCCCGCGGTGGCGAAAACAGCCAGAACCGCTGCCCGCCAGGCACACAACCGACCACGATCAGGAGACGACGCGTCCACTCATACCCACCATCGCAAGCGCTCCAGCTCCAGCAGCAGGAAAAAGCGACGCCGACGGTAGAAAAAACGATGCCGCTGACGTGGAGCGCGTCAACGCCCCAGTGGCAGCGTCGTGGGATGCGAGCCCGCGCCGGATCGCAGGTACCGATACCAGGCAAGGGCTGCCGGACGGGCCTGTGGGTCGGTGGACAGGCTGGCCCGCACGAGGTTCACGCCGGTCCGGTCGAAAACACCGTCGACAACCTGCGTGGCGATGTCCGGTGTGACCGCTCGGCCGGGCGCGAGAATACGGGCGATGAACAGACCGAGCTTGAACAGGTCGGAACTGATCGACTGTGGTTCGTGCACCACCGGAGGAAAGAAGTCCGGAGTGTGCCCCTGGTCGACAACCGCTGCGTTGCCGACCTTTCGTACCGCGTCACAGTCCACGAGAAGCACATCCGGAGTCGGTCGCAGGCGGTAGAGGACGTTCCGGGCGGAGATATCGCCGAAGACAATGCCCTGGTTGTGCAGGAACGCCACCAGATAGGCCAGCCGCAGGCATAGCCACCACCGTTGCGCACGGTTCGGGAATGGCAGGCCGAGTGCCCGCATCTCGTCGGGGCCGGCGAACAGCGACCGCGCTTCGCTCGGCTGGCGCTCCAGCCGTCCGGCTGCTGCCGGGAACACCTGGAAGAAAGCATCGGGTATAAGCCGCATGACGACCCCGAGCACCTTCGCACGGGCGAAGGCGTCGTCGTTGTCGACCACAATCCGCAACGGCCAGGCCATGTGCGTGTCAAACCACAGGCGCTGGTCGGCCGGCAACGCCAGCCGCAGTGCGATGATGTTGGCAAGGCCCTGGGCCGGCACCCGCCCCACGACCGAACGATATTCCTTGTAGACGAGCGGCACCGCCACGTCAGGAAGATCGAATTCGGGCAGCCGGTAGATGACTGCCTGGCCTCCCCTGCTCAACAGATCAACCTGGCCGAGTCGTTGCCGCCCGACGGCGATGTCCTGCCACCTCACAGCACACACTCAGTACACTCAGTGACGGCTGTCCGGGTCGATCCAGGATTCGGGCGGGTCGACGATAACCGTGTCGAGGGCATGGACGTCCGTTTCATCGATCACAACCATTTCCTGGTGCCCCGAGGCAACGACACTTCGTACGATGATCTCGGTCAGATTCTTGATCGCACTTTCCGGGCTGGCCAGCCGGCTTTGTATGAACAATGGTGCCGTCGGTGCCGGATGAGCCAGCGCCCGCATGATTCCGGGATTCGAGTCGGCGACGGCACAGGGAATAATATGCGGCGTGGTCGGGCATTCCCTGAGCAGCGTGGCGAAAGCCTCCTCCCAGGCACCGGGAGGATCGTCGAAGGGTTCGCCGTCGCTGAGGAAGAACACACCGGGCCGGCCCACGACAAAACCGTCGGCCTCCAGCTGACGGTGGTCGCGGTCCACGGTGGCCTGTAACAGGTTGAATACGGGCGCATATCGGGTGCCGTCGTCACGGCACTCCAGACGGGGGAACGTCGCCGTGTTGAGCAAGTCGCACAGCGGAAGCACCGTTCGGCTGCCGCCGGCAAAGTCAATCATGCCGACCCGGACCCGGGCGGCGGCGACCGGATCGCGGGCCAACGCCTCCCCGATCCGCTGCAGAATGAGGTTTGCGGTGTCCAGACGCGGCCCGTCCATCGACTGCGAGACGTCCACCACGAGGTAGAACGGAATCAGGGTGGTTCGGGGATACGTGCTTTGTGGATACGTGCTTTGTGGGTGCACAGCTACCTCTACCTCCTTCTGCCGATGTCGCTTCTGCCGATATCGCTCTACCGGGTGGCGACGGCGACGACCAGCAGCGCAAGGACCAGCAGGGCCGCGACGACGAGAAGAACCGTGGGGAACTTCGCGGCGGGCGCTCCAGCACCGGCTCCGGCGCCACCACCTGCGGCACCGCCCCCAGCGAGGTCCGGCAACGCCGGGAACGGATCAAAACGGCCCAGTCTGCCCCGGGCGCACCATGGACATTCCGGGAGATGTCCACTGTAGGTGTGAACCTTCCGGTTGCCGCACATTTTGACGTCGTCCCAGGCGAGGTCGAGCGCCTCGGCCCATTCCTGCGCGGCTGGCCGCGACCCGGCCGTGCCGTGACCCGCCCCGAACGCCTGCCTGGCCAGCGCGGCGACCCGCGGCGGAAGGACGCCGGGCTCGATGGCCTCGTCCGGGACCTCGACCTCCCTGGGCGCCGTCAGGACGGTGATGCCGTACTGGATGTTCGTCTCGGGTGACGGGTCGACGTCCAGCGGCCGGGCCGGGATGCCCTGAAACGGATGGTCACCGCACAGCAGCAGCTGGCATACCAGCAGCGCGAGGGTGAACCGGTCCGTTTCGACGTTCTTGGGTCCCGCCAGCTCGGGCAGCAGCTCGGGCGCGGCATATTCCGGGGTGACGGTATGGCAGGCGAAAACCTCCCCGTCATACCGGAACTGCAGCGAGTCGCAGTCGAGAAAACTGATCAGACCGTCCGCCCGGACATGAATGTTGGACGGCGCGAGATCACCTATCACGATCTCCTGATCGTGCAGGATCGCGACCAGCTGGCTCAGGTTGCTGGCCACCCCCAGCAGAAATTTCCAGTCCTTGTCCGGGAACTTCGTCAGACGGGTGTAATGTTCGAAGAAAGTGCTCAGCGGCTGATGGTCGGAACGCCGCATGACGTAACCGAGAACCGCCCCGGTGGAATCACGGGCGAGATCCTCCGGCCATATCAGCACCGGATGACCGGAAACAGGCTCGACGAACTGTGACGCATTGAAGGCTCGAAGCATGTGCTCGAGCCGGCGGGTACGCTCGGCATCGGGCTCCCGGTAGATTTTCACGGCCTGCCGGGGATCGGCGTCCACGGCATGGACGATCGACTCTGTTCCGCTGCCGAGCACGGTCGAGCAGGTCAGCCTGCGCCCGTTCACAAAAATCTCCGTCACCGACACAGGACTGCCACTACCAGCGTCGTGTCGTCCTGGGTCACTTCGGTGACCGCCTCCCGTAACAGCAGACGGACGAGGCCGGAGGCGTCGAAATGATCGTCGTCGAGCAGTCTGAGCACGGTGTCGATGACCGGTTCCCTGGCCACCGCCAGCCGGCCGTCGGTGTCCCGCCGCAGTGCCACGGGGATCAGACCGTCGGTCGACACGAACACACCACTGATCCAGGGGTCGTAGACCGCGTTCACCCGGACGGCCCGGCTCGTGTCCGAGGTCAGGAAGACCGCATGGGTGGCATGCTCGGCGTCGGCGGTCCCGGCGTCGAGCAGGTGCAGGTTGGCCTGTCCCCCGTCACCCGTGCGGATGACGATGAAGCCGTCTCCGATGCTCAGGTAGCCGATGACGGGATGGGCGAGCACGACGACCGTCAACGTCGTCGCGAACTCGTCGACATGCTCCGGCCCGGAAACCGCGGCGACGACCCGCCGGAACTCGGTGACTATCTCCTCATGCGAGGCCGCCAGGATCTGCCGTAGTTCGGGCGCGGTCGTGGACCGACCGGCAGCGTGGATCCGATCGCGCACGAGCCGGGTGGCGATCGCGACCGCGAGCCGGGAACCCTCGGCCGATCGGGGTGCGGATCCCGCGCCGTCGGCCACCGCCAGCACGTGGACGTCGGGAAGGGGTCCCCGCTCGTACAGCGAAAGGTGGGCGAACGAGTCCTCGCACCATTTCCCCTCCCGCACGTGTGAATATCCCTGGACGCTGGCCCCCCGGATACGCCAACGGTCGGGCCGGCCACCGCCGGCGTTGCGTTCCACGGCCACGGGCTGCCGGTCGGGAGTCACGCCTGCCTCGGCTGGTAGCCACGCAGCTTGTAGTTGGGATCCTCCACGCTTCTGTCCAGCTGCACGAGGATGTCGCTGAAGTCGAACCGTCCGTACATCATGTTTCGCTCCGGCGCGAGCTCACGCAGGGTTTCCTGGCCCTGGTCGTCGATGGGCGGGATGCCGATCGCGAACAGAGCCAGTTTCTGGGCTACCTCCAGGGCGCGGATCTCACTCGTCAGTGGCCGCCAGTCCAACGCCGGATGCCCCTGGTCGTCGGTTGGCCGGCCGTCGGTGACCAGCCAGACAAGCGGACGTTTCCAGGTCACCTTGTCCTGAGCTAACTGCCGCTTGCGCGCCTCGATGACCGAGATGCTGAGCCGGACCGCCTCGACCAGCGGTGTCACGCCGTCGGCGGTCAGTTTCGGCGGTCGGAAACTGTGGGCCGGTACGAACGGAGTCCGGTCGCTGCGCGGATCGAAGCTCTCGCTGCCACGCCACTTGCGCACTCCCCCAGCACCAAAAGTGATGAGTGCGAACTCGGTGGTCGTCGCCATCTTCTCACCCGCCTGCATACTGCGCGCCCAGCCGGCGAGCGCATCGTTGAGCCTGCCGATCGCCTCGCCACGCATCGAATACGAGGTATCCATGCACAGGACCACGAGCACGCGGTGACTCGGCCGGGGAATAGGAATGTTCCCGATGACGTCCCGCGGCTGCTGGCGATCCGTTGCCCTGTCAGAGCTGTTACGAGGTGCCATTTTCTGATGTGTCCCCGTCTCCCAGTTACTACGGGCGAAGCCCGAAGCGGCCTTGCGCCGGCCACGCCTGCAGTCCGTCCACCTCGTGCATTCTCAGCCGCACCTGGTCGCCGACGCGGGGCCGGCCCGACCCCGGACCCATCCAGGTCGCCCGGTAGAGCCCGCCGTCGACCGCGACGTAACCCTGCGGGTCGAAAGGGGAATGCACGGTACCGAGTGGGCTGACGGACACGTTCGGCGGCGCGACAGGAGACGCCGGCCGTGAGTCGATCAGCTCGCCGTCCTCGTCGTCCGCACCGCCGTCGTCCTCGTCCTCCTCGCTGTCCTCGCCCTTGCGCAGGAGGCCACGCCACCAGTCGGCTGCCGGCGAATCACGCTTTCCGAAGACGGCGACGCCAAGCCCGAGCAGCACGACAACGATCACTACATAAGCCCAGGAAGGCACTGTCGAGTCGTCCTGCCCCGATGGGGACGGCTCCACTGGCGGAGGGGTCAGGTCGGCCGGAACAGCCGACGCGTCCACCAGCAGCGCCCGCTTGAGCATGACGTCCAGGAAGAAGGGGTCGCTGTTGGTGGAGTACATCCCCGAAGCGCGTTCTGTCTCGGTACCCGCCACCTGCTCCCGGCACTGTTTCGAGCAGGACGCCTTCTGCTCGCTGTTGCGGGACAGCGCGGCACGGGCTTCGTCCACGGCCGCGAATCGGTGGTCGGCCACAGCCAGCAGCAACGAGCCGGCCGTCCCGAGGTCAGGTTGCGCACCTGCCTTCGAGCGGCTGCGCAACGCGACCTGGACGGCGAGCTTGGCTCGACGATCGAAGATCGAATCCAGGACGGTCGGGGCACCTCGGTCACCGACCAGGGTGGACGTGCCGGTCACCCGCGCCACAACGGCTCCGCCGCTGTCCGGGATCCCCTTGAGCAGACTGTCTAAATTACTCAGAGTAGCCTGGTCGACCTGCTCCGGCAACTCCATGACGCGCAGCGGGAACGTCGATTCCTGGCCAGGTGTCGACGCGGCTGCCACGGGAAGCGCGGACACCAGCGGCACGGTCAACCCGGGGGTGACCAGCCCCATGATGATGGCAATCGCCCCGGTCATTGGTAACAAGGTCCGGATCGAGACCCGTAACCGGACCGGACGTCGCGCCGGAACGCTCCCCGTGTCCGTCACGGGGTGATGATGGCCGCCTCGCAGCACTGAACCCCCCCGCATATCTGCTGCTGTTTGTGACACTACAGGTCACCGTGGTCAGCGGAAAACCAGCATAGTGCCCTGAAGACCCAAACCTCCCAGACCTGCAGGACCGCTTCGCCGACCGCGCGGGCCCCCGCCGTCCAGACGGGTATGAGCCGCCAGCATGACTGACATGCCACGTCCGAACGGCATCGCCATCTGTCACGCTGAAGAAGATGGGAACGACAACAACCAAGATCACAACGGAACTACGGGACCGCCTGGCCAGCGTCTCCACCGACTTGGGCGGCGTGACGCTAGCGGAGACGCTGCAGCGCCTGATCTCCGAGCACGAGGAGCGGGCCGCACTGGCGGCCTATGACCGCCTGCGCGCCGACGAGCGGGAATGGGCCTCCTACCTGGAAGAGTCACAACTCATCGACAACGCCACCGGCGACTGGCTGCGGCGAGACGGTGCTGTCGGAACAGCGTGAGAAACGTTCGGCCGTGGCAGGTGTGAATCGTGGACTTCGGCCATCCCCTCGGCAGCGAACAGGCAGGCATGCGGCCGGCAGTCGTGGTGGCGTCCGAACTGCACTGCCGCTTCCCGATTGACATGACCATCGTGGTGCCGACAACCGCCCGGGATCACGGGCTCCCCCACCACGTACCGATCACCTCGCGGGAGTCCGGCCTGAACCGGCCGAGCTGGGCCCGCACCGAGAACATCACGGCCATCTCCACCAGGCGCATGCCCAGTGGTCAGTCGATCGGCGAACTGGCCCCGACCGAAACGAACGACGTTAACCGCTGGATCCACCGGATGATCGCGCACTGAGCGGACCGGTGCCGCCAGCGGTGACACCAAGGATTGCCGACTTATCATAAGTCAGCAATCCTTGGAAGACCTGGGGCCGTCACGAACCCACCCCTGGCGGCCGGGCCGCGATCAACGCGGGAACCCAACTGGTTGCGGTCACATAGTCTGCGAGTGGCGGAGCCATCAAATGGGCGAGGAAACGTAGGTCGGCGAGGATCACGGCGAGGTCGAGGCGGAACAGAGGTTCGTGGTGCGCGGCACGGTTGCGCACCACGTGCATTCGACCGACCCGTCCGTCCACGTCGCGGCGGTCGGTGCCGGAAGGAAACGCACGGTGCAGATAGGGAACCCACAGAGTCTTCTCGTGGCTTGCGGATGACAGATAGCGCCAAAATCCAAACCCTAACTCGGCCACGATCTTTCCGGGCTTCGCGGAAGGTCCGCCGGCAGCTCTGATTGCCGCTGTGACAGCATTTCGGGGCTTGGCGTTGACGTCGATACGGCGTCCGGACCTGGTACGCAGCAGCGGGACGAACATGGCGGTATCAGCTGTGTAGATCCAATGCCGGGAACCCTTCCAGGCCGCGCACAGCGCAGAGTCATAGGCGTTGCGCAGCCCGATCTCGAGGTGGCACAAGTCGTGGAGGAAAGCGGCTGCGACACGCGCGTTCCACTCATACAGGACCAGGGCAGCCAACCGGTCCCCGCCCGCAGCAGCCAGGTAAGACGCCAACCGAGGCGACGACAGCCACCGGTCGACCCATCCCCCGTCTGCGGGCCACTCCGATGCCGGCGACTGGGTACTGCCTGCATCCGCCGTCCCGCTCCTCGAGGTGCTACGATCGTTAGCGAACAGCCTCGGTGGACCGCTGGCCTTGGCCATGTCGCCGGGGCTACGACGTTCCGGGATCTGATCGGTGTCCTTTGGTAGGGTCACGGTCGCTCCAGGCAAGTGGTCTCATGGCATATTTGGCGCAAAAGCCCGCGTGTATCTCCACAACCTGGGCTCGTACCCTGTCACCGGGCGGCATACGCGCCTACGAGTTCCCTCCGGCGAGCCGGTATGCAGCTGGTATCGGACGGTAGCAGACCTTCGGCGTACAGCCGGCAACCGGGCCATACAGGCCGAGGCGTTTACCACCCGCACGGACGCGTTCTTCACGCCAGACCGATTGATTCGACCCATCAATGCCAGCTGGCCGGGGACTGCTGGCGCACGGACTCGCCAACGTCGTCCAGCAGCCGGCCGGCGCGGGCAGTCCCGGCCGGCATGATCAGCCGCTCGGACGACCCGGTCAAGCTGGAGGCCGCCGCGGTCAGCGAGCAGGTGGCCTGCCAGGATGCAGTGAATTTCCAGCGCTACCATCAGCGATCAATGTGGATCTTGCCCGTTCCAGTTGAATACCCATGACCCTCTACGCGCAGAAGGGTGATGGTGCGGCCGGCGGGGCTGGTGGCCTTGTCGAAAACCCGGTGCGTCCGGTGATGGGAGCGGCATCGGGTCGCCGGAGACGACCAGAGCACAGCCGGGCTCGATCCACCACGTCAGGCCCACGGCCGGGGACAGCGGCGAGCGGACGTACCGTTCGAGCCGACCTGAGCATGACCGTCCACACCACCACGGCCCACCGTTGCACCTGCGAAGGCATGCTCAGCACCCTGCAGCGCTGGTGACCCGCGACCAGGTACGGGGCATGTACCGGGATGCCACCTACATCCCATATCTATTCATCGATCATCATCCGGATGAAACGCCGCACCTGGGCGAGGTCGGTGTCGGTGAGTCGACCGAGCGGCCCCCGTGCCGCGAATCTGCGCTCGGACACAGAACGCATATCCTCTGTACGCACCCACGTCGGCCGGTCCAAACCCGCGGCCCGCCAATCGATGGCGACGTGGTGCGGCAATTCCCGATCGACCGATGTACACAGCGTGACGAGGGCCATCCCGATCGGGAACGAACAGTGCAGGGCAGAACCCACGACGACGACGGGACGCCTCCCCGCCTGTTCGGACCCGATGGGAACGCCCAGGTCGACGAACCAGACCTGGCCAGGCCGGACAAGACGACTCACGAACCCTCGCCGGTATCGGCCGTCACGCCATCCCATTCGTCGAGTTCGCTGACGTAGGCGGACCAACCGTCCGCATCCTCGCGAAGCCGGGCGTACGCGGCCGAGATCTGCCGGCGGAGCCGCGCCTCCTGGTGCTCGGCAACGAGCCGCGCGACAGCCTCGGAGAGAGTGACCCCGTCAAAGTCGTCGGCGGCGACCCTCGCCAGGGAATCCCGTACCTCAGCCTGGATCTTCATCGTCGTCACAGACATAACATCAGTATACCTAGGCGGATACCACGGGTAGATCTCAGCCTCACGCCAGCAGTGTCCGCACCCAGCGCCGGCCATCGCTGCACACCGGCCGTCCACAGAACCGTGATCTCAACCGCCCGCTGGGACGGCACTCCGGCGATCCGGCGCCGCACGGATTCCTGGATCATGAGGCAGCGGAAGCCGTCACGGTGCGCGTCCATAATGTAGGGATGTTGGCCGGGTCTCCTGGCAGGGGTTGTGCGGCCGTGACTCGTCAATGGCAAGGAGGGAGGGATGACTATCCGGTGGAGACGTCCTCGCCGAGATATGCCTGCCGGACACGGTCGTCGGCGAGCAGGTCTGCGCCGCTGCCGGCGAGGACAACCCGGCCGTTCTCCAGGACGCAGCCACGATTCGCGATCCTGAGGGCCTGTGCCGCGTTCTGTTCCACCAGCAGCACGGCCACGCCGACCTTGTTGATCTCGACGATCACTTCGAAGATGGTCTGGATGATCCGGGGGGCCAGCCCCATCGACGGCTCGTCGAGCAACATCAGCCGGGGTCGGCTCATCAACGCCCTGCCGATAGCCAGCATCTGCTGCTCCCCGCCGGAAAGGGTGCCACCCACCTGGGACGCCCGCTCGGCCAGCCGGGGAAACAGGCTGAAGACCCGTTCGATGTCCTCCCGTACATGCCGCCGGTCGTGGTAGGCGCCCATCAGCAGGTTCTCCCGGACGGTCATGGCGGCGAACACCCGCCGCCCCTCGGGGACATGGCTGACCCCCTGCCCGACCAAGGTGTGCGCCGGCATGGATGACAGCGGCCGTCCGTCGAGGTAGATCTCTCCGCTCCGGGGGCGGAGCAGCCCGGAGATCGACCGCAGGGTGGTCGTCTTGCCGGCGCCGTTCGCTCCGAGCAACGTCACGATCTCCCCTTCGGCAACCTCCAGCCGGACGCCGCGCAACGCCGGTACGGCGCCGTAGTTGACCCCGATGTCGGCGAGCTCCAGCAACATCACCGCACCTCCCTGCCGGTCCCGCCAGACGTGTCCGTGGTCCACGCGCCATCGTTCGCCGTACCGCTACCGGTCTCCACTCCGAGGTATGCCTCGACCACCGCCGGGTCGTGCTGGACCTCGGCCGGGGTGCCGTGGGCGATGACGCGACCGAAGTTCAGCACCACCACCGAGGTGGCGATGGACATCACCAGCCGCATGTCATGCTCGATCAGCAGAATCGAGACCCCACCCCCGGCGATCCGCCGGATCAACGTCTCGAGACTGCGCTTCTCGGCGGGGTTCGTCCCGGCTGCGGGCTCATCCAGGAGAAGAAGCCGCGGGTCGGTGCCCAGCGCCCTGGCGATCTCCAGCCGGCGCTGTTCGCCGTGGGGCAGCGACGAGGCCAGGTCGTGCGCGCGGTGGGACAGGCCGACCAGATCCAGGAGTTCGAACGCCCGACTGACTCCGGCCCGTTCCTGCCGCCGTGCGCCGGGCAGCCCGAGGATCGCGCCGAACGGTCCGTACCGCTGCCGGACCTCGGTACCGATCTGCACGTTCTCCAGCGCCGACAGGGCGGGGAAGAGCCTGATGTTCTGGAAGGTCCGGGCGATTCCGAGGTGGGTGATGGCATGCGGGCTGCGGCCGACGATCTCCGCCGGCCGGCGGGATGTCCGCCAGAACGTCACCGACCCCTGCTGCGGCCGGTATGCGCCGGTGAAGCAGTTGAACAGGGAGGTCTTACCGGCCCCGTTCGGCCCGATCACGGCCAGGATCTCGCCCCGGCGCTGTTGCAACGAGACCCCGTCGAGGCTGGTGACCCCACCGAACCGCAACATCAGGTCACGGGCCTCAAGCACCAGGTCGGACGGCGGACTGCCCGGCGTGCCGGCCGGCCCGGTCGCGGCGACGGCAGTCATGCGGCGACTGCGCCAGGGTGCACGGTGTCGCCAGGGTGCACGGTCATGTGATGGTCCTTCCGAGCGGGGCTGCGCCGAGCGAGTCCGACGCGCCGGCGCCGGCCCCGGCGAGCTCGATCTCCCGGCGTCTGCGGCGGGATGGCACCATGCCCTGCGGACGGAAGATCATCATCGTGATGATCACAGCACCGAAGTAGATGTACCGATCCGTCGGCGGGACCTTGTCGCGCAGGTAGAAGGCCAGCCCCTGCAGGACGACGGCACCCGTCACCGCACCCAGGCGCGAGCCCATCCCACCGAAAATGACCACCGCCACCACGAGGAACGACGACTGCAGGCTGAAGCTCTGCGGGTTGAAGAACTGCTTGGTGGCGAGCAGGACACCGGCGAACCCGGAGACCGACGCCCCGATCGCGAAGGCGAGCAGCTTCATCCGCAGGGTCGGCACCCCGGTGGCTTCCGCGGCGATCTCGTCCTCCCGGATCGCAGCCCAGGCCCGGCCGATGCGGGATCGTTCCAGCCGTCCGAAGGCAATCATGACGAGGACCACGATCCCGAGCAGCAGGTAGTAGTACGGGAGCGGATCGATTCCCCACTGGTAGTGGATCCCGGGCAGGTCGACCGACAGGTGCGGCACCCCGAACACCCCACGCGGGCCGTTCGTGATCTCGTCCGAGTTGTTCGCGATCAACTGGATGATCTCCCCGAAACCCAACGTCACGATCGCCAGGTAGTCACCCCGCAGCCGCAGCGTCGGCGCACCGAGGATCACACCGGCGAGCGCCGCGAGGACGAGCGCGATCGGGAGGACGAAGAACGGGTTGAGAATGAACGGTGCATGCCACGGCATCGCCGACGACGAGCTGAAGTAGGCGGCCACATAGGCGCCGATCGCGAAGAACGCGATGTAGCCGAGGTCCAGCAGGCCCGCATAGCCGACCACGACGTTCAGCCCGAGCGCGAGCAGCGCGTAGATGCCGATGTCGTTCACCATCGACTGCTGCGCCGCCGTCGAGACGAGCATCGGCGCCACGATCGCGATGACGAGCAGGACCGCGTTGAGGCCGACGTTGCCGTAGCGCCGCTCGAACGTGGCCCTGACGGGCCGGCGTGCCCGCGCCGTCACCGTCACCCGGCCGAGCACCGGTCGCAGCTCCGTCGCGGCGACCAGCACCACCCACAATCCGACCGCCAGGCCGAGGAATACCCCGATGCGCGGGTCGATCACCGACTGCCGCAGCGCACGGAACGGGTGAGCGGAGTCGCCGCTGGGCCCGGTCACCAGCGCGGCGACGACACCGAGCGCGAGACATACCCCCAGCTGCCGCAGCCGCGCCGGAGTGATCGCGCCGGTGACCCCACGGGAGGTCCGCGCCGGCGCTGTGAGGATGGACGGACTCGGCCCGGGCGCCTGCCGCAAGGCGATCTTCGGCTGCTTCCGCGGTATCGGCTGCGTCGGCGGATTCGATGACGGCTCGGACAGCTCCGGCTGTCTCTGCGGCGCCGGATGTGTCGGCGGCGCCGGATGTGTCGGCGGCGCCGGGGGCTTCGATGACGGCGTCGGCGGCTCCAGCTGTGCCGGCGGATGCGATGGCGTCGGCGGCTCCGGCGGCGTCGGCGGATTCGATGCCGAAGAAGGTGTGGACGAGGTCGACGCGGGGGGTTCGGGCGACGCCGGGGACGGCGGTCGGGCGGTCATGCGGCCCTGCCCAACCGTGCGCCGAGCAGACCCGACGGGCGCACCATGAGGATCCCGACCAGCACCAGGAAGGCGATCACGTCCTTGTAGGACGCCTGGAAGACGTAGCCACCGTAACTTTCCACCAGCCCGAGCAGGATGCCGCCGAGCATGGCACCGCGGACGTTCCCGATGCCTCCGAGCACCGCGGCGGTGAACGCCTTCACCCCGGGAACAAAGCCCATGTTGTACGAGGCGTTGAAGGTCATGGCATAGAGAAACCCGCCCGCGCCGGCGAGCAGGCCGCCGATGACGAAGGTCAGGATGATCACTCTTTCGACGTTCACGCCCATCAGGACGGCGGTGTCCGCATCCTGCGCGACCGCCCTGATGCCCTGCCCGAGGCGGGTCGTCGCCACGAGGCGGTCCAGCAGGACGAGCATTACGACCGCGGCGCCGAAGACGACGACGGTCTGGGTGGACACCTGGGCGCCGAAGAGGTGGAAGACGGTGCCGTTGGTGAACAGGGCGGGCACCGGCACGTTCTGCCGGCCGAACTCCTTGCCGGCGAGGTTCACCGCGAACAGCGACGCGCCGATCGCGCTGATGAGGTACGCGAGCCTGGGGGCGGACCGCCGACGCAACGGCCGGTAGGCGACCCGTTCGAGGGTGAACGCCGCCGCCGCGCCGGAGGCGGCACCCACCGCCAGCCCGGCGGCCAGCAGGCCCACCGAGGTCATCCCGGACGGCGTGGAACCGCCCGGCAGCAGACCCCTGGCGGCGAACAGCCCACCGAAGGCCCCCAGCATGAACACCTCGCTGTGGGCGAAGTTGATGAGCTGGAGCACGCCGTAGACGAGCGTGTAGCCCAGGGCGATGACCGCGTACAACGAACCGACCATGAGACCGTCGACGGTCAGCTGCCAGAACTGGTCGGCAAAACCCATGCATCTCCTCGTCGTGTCCTCGTCATGGCGTGGGGCGGTGACCGGCGCGCCCCAGGCGCCCCGGTCACCGCCCCACTATCCGTCAGGCTGTCCGTCAGGACTTGATCAGGTCCACGGTGTTGCCGAGAACAGTGATCTTTCCGCCCTTGACCTGGTAGATGAAGTCGTTCGCGCCTTCGACCTCACCATTGGGCTGGAACTTGACCAGCTTGGTGACACCCTTGTATTCGACCTTTCCGAAGGCCGATGCCACCGACTGCCGGTTCACGTTGTCACCAAGGCTCTTCAGCACCTGGATAAGGGCGTTGGTCGCGTCGTATGCCTCACCGGAGTACGTGCCGGGCCGGGCGCCGCCGTTGGTTTTCTTGTACGACTCGACGAAGGCCGCCGCGGCTGGATCACTGTTGGCGTCGCTGCAGGGGCAGCTCAGGTAGGTGCCCTCGGCCGCGGCGGTACCGGCCTGCTCGACGTACTTGCCGTCCAGCGAACCGTCACCGCTTATCGTGGCGCCTTTGAAGCCCTTGTCGTGCAGCGCCCTGGACAGCAGCGCCAGCTCGGCGTAGTAGCCCGAGTAGAACAGGACGTCCGGACTTTCCGAAATAATCTTTGTTGCCTCGGAGGTGTAGTTCTTCGTCGGGTTGATGCCGTCGTGGACCACGGTCACGCCCTTGGTCTTCAGCTCCTTCTCCAGAGCGGCGGACAGACCGGTGCCGTAGTCGCTCTTGTCGTCGAGCGAGAACACCTTCTTCGCCTTCAGCACGGTGGCGATGTAGTCGGCGTCCGCCGTGCCCTGGACCGTGTCCGGAGCGATGACCCGGTAGAAGGTCCTGAAGCCCAGCGTCGTCAGCGCCGGGTTCGTCGCCGAGGGGCTCACCGACAGCAGGCCGGCCTGCGAGTAGAGCGGCTCGCTGGCCTTGGTGGCTCCGGAGAACATCGGCCCGACGACAGCCAGGACGTCCGAGTTGTCGATGATCTTCTGCGCGGCGGTCGGGCCCTGATCCGGCGAACCCCCGTCGTCGGACTGCACCAGCTTCACCTTGAAGGGCAGGCTCGCGTCGGAGTTCGCCTCGGCGATGGCGGTCTCCACCCCGTACAGGGCGTTGATGCCGAGCTGCTGGTTGTCACCCGACAGCACCCCCTGGAAGCCGATAGTGATCGTCTTCTTCCCGTCCGACGACGACCCGCCGTCGCTGCTACCGCATGCCGCGGCGGTCAACGTCACCGCGCTGGCTAGGGCAATTGCCCCCAGGAGTGTTCGCCTGGCCATGCATCTCCTCCTAACCTGTCCTGCTACCTGTCCCGGACCCGGCGTGGACGACGCATGGTTGCGGTCACGAACTGCTGGTGTGCCCCGCCGACACGCATCTGCGCATCTCCACCGAGATGTCGGCACCGTAGTCCCCCCTCTGAACATGCCGGAAGCACACCCTGCGTGTCATCCAACGTACCGGTCATCCTGCTTACACCGACTGTCCGCACAGCTGCATCAACGTTGGGCCAGGACAAGGTCGAAGCGGGTTGCGCGGAGCCACCAGCCATCCCAGCAGAGGACGATGCCACCAGGTGGGACGCTGGTGATAGGTCGTCCTGCCCCGTGGCGGTAGAACTCGCCGTTCGCCGGTGTGCTGTCCGAGCAGGAGCGACAAGCGGCTCTGGCCGCATGCCGGTCCGGTCCACGCAAGCAGATCACTGTCGGGGACGGACTCGTCAGCCGAGCAGGTAGCGCAGGAGAACGACGTCGCCGATCCGGCGGACCTCGGCCAGTTCCATCCGGTGGCCCGCATGGTAGGGAAAGGTTCCGTTGCCGACGAAGCGGGGTGCGGCTGGGTCCCCGATAAAGAATGGCGCGATCACCAGGTGGATCTCGTCGGCGAGCCCGGCGGCGAGGAACTGGGTGTGGATCATGCCGCCGCCCTCGACCATCAGCCGGCGTACGCCGCGCGAGACAAGGTCCGCCAGGACGACGTTCAGGTCCGGGGGGTCACCGGCGTCCACCACGGATGCCACGCCGGCGAGGCGTTCACGGATCTTGTCCGCTGCGGGACTCGCGGTGTAGACGATCTTTTCGACCTGCCCGGCGGTGAAGAAGCTGGCGGTGGGGTCGAGGCCGCCACGGCCGGTGAGGGTGACCTTGATGGGGCTTTCCGGTAGGCCGCGGGCCACCCGCTCCTCGCGGCGGGCCGCCGAGCGGACCAGCAGCCGGGGGCTGTCGCGACGGATGGTGTTAGCGCCCACCAGGATGGCGTCAACGCTGGCACGGACCTCGTCGACCCGGTCGAAGTCGGCGTCGTTGGACAGCAGCAGCCGCTGGTCGGTGGCGTCGTCGATGTAGCCGTCCACGGACGCGGCAACCGACAGCAGGATGTGCGGACGTTCGGTCACGTGATACTCCAGGCTCGCCGGTGAGCATATTTTCCACGATGCGGGCGAACTGATAATCACCAAAAGAAATGAATTCGATCAAGCTATGGTGCGCCGGGACCCCTTCCTGCCGACATGAATACGGAATTCATTTTCCTCTACAAGGGTACCATCAGACGAAAAACCTGCAAGCACCTCCCGGACGCGACGCTCGAAGACCTGGGCTCGATCGCCGAAAAGCGGACGAGCAGCAAAGGACGTGGAGTACAGGTATCCGATGACGCTGCCACTCGTCCAGGTACGACGTACCGGAACCCGCGTCTCCTCGACCACTCCGAACGGCGATTCAGCCAAAATTTCACCACAGGGCCGGTTATGATACACGAACACGCCCGCACCCGCTCGGCGCTGCTCGCCAAGAAATTCTTGAATCATCCGCCGTACCGCCACTGCCCAGTCACTGCCGATCTCCCAGAAGCTACTGTCGCCGAAGACGGCAACAGCACCCTGTTCATGGACGTACGGCGCAATACGATGCAGAGTGCCAGCCTGGTCCATCCAGTGGAAGGCGCGGCAGATGGTGGCGAGCGATGCGCGCCAGCCCGCAGGCGGCGTGAAGTCTTCCGCCGGAGAATGATGAAATGCAATTCTTGTATCCGGGGCAGCGGAGCGGATGCTGTTTTCCGCCAACCTCAGCATCTCACCGTCCGAGTCGACACCGATAATCTCGGTGAAGAACAGGCGAAGCGCTCGGACGACCTGCCCGGTGCCTGTGCCGAGATCGAGAAGTGTACGAGACGGCTCATCCGCCACCGCGTCGACAAGAATCCGAACGACGCCACGAGGAATACCTGGACGGAATTCGTGGTAATAGGTGGCGGCGCCTGCGAACCGGCTCATATGCTTCCTCTACATTAATCAGCCAGGCCTCCGCGTACAAGAGGCGGGTGGCCGCCAGCCACCAGATCACAATATAGGTACCCGACAGTAACCCTATGACGTCAGGCCGAAGTCGTCGGCGACGGCCTGGTTGACTTCAGGAGAATCCCGGTCGTCGGTAAGGACGAGCGTGCCGCGTATAGAACCACGGCCGGTCCGGTCGGCCATCGCCCCCGGCGTCGCCTTCGACCGGGTCTGCCCGGACCTCCCCGAAACGCTGCCGCCACCCGTCCTTCCAGTCCTGTCCCGGCCGTCCCCGATACGGGCGGGAAGCGGAGACGGGCCGGTGACCACATGATCTCGCATGATGTCATGGTCGCGCACGGCGTCATGGTCCCGCGGCGTCGCCTACTCGATGGCTCCGTGCCCCACGGGCTCTCGGCGGCACGACCGACGTTCCTATGATGAATAGTGAGCAGCGGGCAGCGGTAACCAGGACCGCAGTAAGCAGGGGCCGACGGGATAGTCAGGGGGATTGGCCAAGCATGACCGACTCGCGGCAGCAGGTGCGCGGGGCCGCGCGGGCCGCCACGGGTAATGAACCATCCGGTCCGGTGATTCTTTTACCCCGCCGACGACCCGGCTATCTCGGCCCGGTCCACATCATGCAGCTGTTGCTGGCCGAGACGGCGATCATAGCCATACTGGCGACGCTCACCCGCGGCATCGTGGCCATCACCGCAGCCTGCGCCGGCGCGACCGTGCTCCTGCTCGTAACACTGGGGCGACGTAACGGCCGGTGGTGGGTGGAACGCCGCATGATGATCTGGCGGTACAACCGGCGCAGGCGCGCGAGCCCGGCCCGGTACTCCAGCGACCCGCGCCTGGCCGCCCTGTCAGTGCTGGCCCCGGGCCTCACCGTCGAGGACATACCCGCCGCGGACGGCACACGGGTCGGCGTCGCGCAGGACGACGCCGGCTGGTTCGCGGTGGCCGCGCGCAGCACGGGCGCGGCCATGTGTGACGATCCGGGCGAACGCCTGCCCCTGGAGGTTCTGGCAACCGCGCTCGCGGACGCCAACCAACCGGGCGCCGTACTCCAAGTGGTCCGGCACACGGTACCGGCACCGGGGCTCGACACCCATCCCGCATCCCCGGCGGACCAGTCGTACCGCCAGCTCCTCGCTGAGTTCGGTGCGGCGCCGGTCCCACTGGACGCGATCCCACTGGACACGGTCACCTGGATCGCGGTCCGGCTGGACAGGCGGGCCCTGGCCGAAGCCGGCGCCGACATCGGTACCGATCGGGATGCGGCGCCCGCGCCCGCGGTCGTGGCCGCTCTGCTCCGCGGTGCCGCCAAGTCGTTGCGCCGGGTGGGCATCCCATGCCAGGTGCTCGACGCCGCCGGCCTGGTGGACGCGCTGGCGCGATCCTGCGATCTGGACCTCACGGCGCCGGGGAGCGCACCCGCCGCGCGCAGGGAGAAGTGGACCACGTGGCACTCGGCCCGGCTGGCCCACCGCTGTTTCTGGATCCGGAGCTGGCCGCCGGTGGAGGAGGCTGCCGCGCTCCTGGACCGGCTGGCCGCCACGCCAGCCGCCGTGACCAACGTGACAATGATCATGGTACCGGACAACGACAACGATCTGATCGACCTGCGCGGTCTGGTTCGAGTGGCGGCACCGGCCGCCGATCTCGACCAGATCTGCCAGACGATCACCGACCTCGCCGTACAGGCGCAGGCCGAGCTTTTCCCACTCGACGGCGAGCAGGCGCCGGCGGTCTACGCGTCGGCCCCCACCGGAGGTGGCGTGCGATGACCGCCCCCCGGCACGGTGCAACCGCGGGGGAACCGACACCGGATGGCGAGGCCGGCGTGGAGCACCGATCCACGCCGGTGCCGGCGGCGCTGGGCGCGCAGGCGCAACCCAGCCCATGGGCACCGGTGATCGGGCGAGATCCAGGCCAGGATGCGCCAGCCCCCGGCCAGGCCGCGGCACCCGCCCGATCAGCCACCACGGCCACAACCGCACACGCCACAACAGCTCAGGCCGCGGCAACCCAGGGCACAACGGCGCAGGCTGTGGCGTCGCAGGCTGTGGCGTCGCCACACACCGCGGCCGAGGCGAGGGCGCTGCCCGGCACCGCCCGGGAAGGCGCCGTCCACGACGGCAGCCGCCCCCCGAACAGCACTGTGCCGGGCGGGCACGGGCCCCGCGGTCTCACCGGACGGCTGGCCCGGCTGCGGATCGGCTCACACACCACGTCCGGACCGGCCCTCGCCCAGCTGGGTGTCACCTCGCCGGGCTCCGGGCTGATCCTCGGTGCCGATCGGTACCAGCAGCCGGTACGAGTGCGTTTCTTCCGCCCGGAGCCGACCAGGGTGACGCTCCTCAGCCGCGCCTGGGCCGGCAAGTTGATCGTGTTCCGCGCGCTCGCGCTCGGTGCGCGAGTGACCGTGGTGACCACCGAACCCCGGGAATGGGACGGTTTCGGCGAACGCGCGACCGGTCATGGCGACCGCCTCCGGGCGCTGACGGTCGAGCAGCCGCTCACGCTGGCCGCCACGGCACAGCGGCCGGTGCTGCTCGTCCACGATCTCGGCATGGTGGGAGCGAGCGCACCGCCCCCACTGGGCCCCTGGCAGACGCAGCTCACCATCCTGCGGCAACTCGACCGGTCCGGGATCCCCTCAACGGCCCGGGGACTTGGGCCGCCCGGACCTCCCAGACCGGCTCCGCCGGCCGGGGAGGAACCCCGAACGCGAAAGGAACATGATCGCGCTGCCGTTGGCCCTCTGGTGCGGGAAAGCCATCTGGTGGTGCTTCAACGACTCGGTGGTGTCGAGGCGGCGTTGGTCGGTGGCGCGCTGCGGCTACCCGGCCATACCGTCCGGTTCCTGCAGTCGATGGCGGACGACATGGTCGCACTGGTCGGTGACGGGGTCGACCGTCACGTGTGGCTCAGGCAGACCGACGTGGAACGCGGGTACACGGGCGGGCCGTCGAGCCGCCCGGAGTACCGAGCCTTTCCATAACGGAACGTCACTGCGCCGGGGGCGTCCAGGGCATCTGGATGAGCCGGGCGCCATGGCGCCGGGTGACAAGCCATCCTCGCCCGGGTGGCAGAACCTGCGGTTTCATGGTGCCGAACAGCGCACCCTCCTCCTTCGGGCCGGACATCATGACGCCGGGCGAGGCGAGCTCCCGGATCCTGGAGATCACCGGGTCGAACATGGCCCGCCCGGCGCCGCCGATCCGCCTTGTCAGCACCAGGTGCAGCCCGATGTCACGCGCCTGCGGCAGGAACTCGAGAAGCTGCGCCACCGGGTTCATCGTGCCGCCCGCCACCAGGTCGTAGTCGTCGACCAGGAGGTAGAGCTCGGGGCCCTTCCACCAGCTCCGGTTGCGCAGTTGCTCCGGTGTCACGTCCGGGCCGGGCAGCCGCTCCTTCATCACCGTGGCGACCTGCCCGATGAGGTCCGCGGTGACCTGCTGGGACGTGCCGGTGCCGATGAGGTGTTCGGTGTCGACGCAGCCCAGCAGGCTGCGTCGCAGATCGACCAGGATGATGCGGGCCTGGGCCGGCTCGTAGGCCCGGGTGATGCTGCGGGCGAGGCTGCGCAGGAACGAGCTCTTTCCGCACTCGACGTCGCCGAGGAGGATCAGGTGCGGGTCCGCGTCGAAGTCGAGGAGCACTGGCTGCAGGTCGGTCTCGGCGATACCGATCGGGATCTTCCCGCTCCTGGGTTCGGGCAGCGACTCGTGGGGCAGCTCGTCGGGCAGCAGCCGGACCCGGGGCGCCGGCGCCCCGGTCCAGGACGTCCGCACGTGCGTGACGAACTCGGCCACGCCGTCAGCCAGGTCGTCGACTCGGTGCGCACCGTCGATGCGGGGCAGCCCAGCCTGGAAGTGGAAGCCGTCGGGTGTCAAGCCCCGGCCCGGGTTCTGCTCCGGCACGTTCACCGCGGCCCGGCGGTTGATGGCCGAATCGCTCGGGTCACCGAGCCGCAACTCCACCTTGGTGGCGAACATGTCCCGCACCGCGGCCCGGACGTCCATCCAGCGGTTGGCGGCGGCGAGGATGTGGATGCCGTAGCCGAGACCCCGGTTGGCCAGCTCGGAGACCATCGGATCGAGATCCTCGAACTCACCGCGCAGGGTGGCCCAACCGTCCACGACCAGGAAGACGTCGCCGAACGGGTCCTGTGCCCCGAGCTGCCCGGCGCGCCTGGCCCGCCGGTACGCGGCGATGCCTTCCACGCCCTCGCTGGAGAACAGCGCCTCCCGGGCCTGCATCAGCCCGTACAGCTCGGCGACGGTGCGGCGGACCTTGTCGGCGTCACGCCGGGTGGCCACCCCGCCCACGTGCGGCAGGTTGGCCAGCGCGTTCAAGGCGCCACCGCCGAAGTCGAGGCAGTAGAACTGGGCCTCGGCCGGGGTGTGCGTGAGCGCCAGGCTGCACACGAGCGTGCGCAGGAAGGTGCTCTTGCCGGTGACCGGGGCACCCACCACCATGACGTTGCCCGCCGCGCCGGACAGGTCCAGCCACATCGGGTCGCGGACCTGCTCGAAAGGCTTGTCCACGACACCGACCACGCCGTGCAGAGCACCGTGCATCCCGGCGTCGTCGCTGGTGAGGCCACGCTCCGGCGAGTGCACGAGCCGGGGCAGAAGCTGGTCGAGCGTCGGCGGCTCGGCCAGCGGCGGCAGCCAGACCTGGTGGGCCGGCGGGCCCTGGCCCTCCATCCGCCGCACCAGCACATCCAGTAACGTCTCGCCGCCGACGGGCTCCTCCTGCTCCGTCGCAGGCTCGGCCGGCTGGTCGGTGTGCGGCGGAGCCACATAGTAGGTGGAGAACTCCCGCACCGGATCCACCGGCCGACCGCCGCTCGTGGGCACCGCGCCGTCCCGGCGGTACACCCCCGACACGTACGCCGCCTTGAACCGGACGAGCTCCTCGGTGCCGGTTTTCAGGTAGCCGTGCCCGGGCGAACGCGGCAGCTCGTAGGCGTCAGGCACCCCGAGCACCACCCGGCTTTCCATGGACGAGAACGTACGCAGGCCGAGCCGGTACGACAGGTGTGTCTCCAGCCCGCGCAGCCGGCCCTCCTCAAGCCGCTGCGAGGCCAGCAGCAGGTGGATGCCCAGCGACCGGCCCACCCGCCCGATCTGGACGAACATGTCGATGAAGTCGGGGCGTGTGGTGAGCAGTTCGCTGAACTCGTCGACGACGATCAGCAGGCTGGGCAGCGGCGCCAGCGGCACGCCCGCGGCCCGCGCCCGCTCGTAGTCCCGCTGCGAGGCGTAGTTGCCGGCCCGGCGCAGCAGCTCCTGGCGTCGGACCAGTTCGCCCGAGATCGCGCCGTGCATCCGGTCCACCAGGGACAGTTCGTCGGCCAGATTGGTGATCACAGCGCTGGTGTGCGGCAGACGGTCCAGCCTGGCAAAAGTGGCGCCACCCTTGAAGTCGACCAGGACGAAGTTGAGGATCTCGGAGCTGTGCGTGACGGCCAGCGCCAGCACCAGCGTGCGCAGCAGTTCGCTCTTGCCCGACCCGGTCGCCCCGACGAGCAGGCCGTGCGGACCCATACCGTCCTGCGCGGACTCCTTGAGGTCGAGCTCGATCGGGCGCCCGTCGAGCCCGACGCCGAAGCGCAGCCGGAGCCGGTCCCGGTTGGGCCGGCTCGCCCACATCCGTGCCAGGTCGAGCTCGTCAGGATCGCCGAACTCGAGCAGTTCGGCGAGGCCGAGGTCGGCCGCCACCGCGGACTTCTCGGTGACCGACGTGGCGGACAGCCGTAGCGGTGCCAGCCCGCGCGCCAGCACCTCCGCCTGCGCCGGGTCGAGCCGGTCGGCCCGCCCCACCTGGATCGTCCCGTCCATGGTGGTGCCCGAGATCGAGCCGTCCTCGGCGATGTCAAGCACCACGGTGGTGCCGTCCAGCAGGCGGGGCGGCGGGTTGGACAGGTCGAGGATGGTGACCCCGGCCACGCCGCCGTCGGTCATGAGGTGGTCCGACCCGGCGGTGGAGCCACCGTCGATGACCACGACCACCTGCGGCCCGGCAAAGGACCCGGGCGCGACCGGGTCGAACCTGGGCCGGTTGGCCAGCACGTCGTCGAGCATGGCCTCCAGCGCCGTGACCGCCGGCGCGATGAGCCGGACCGGACCGACCGCGTCCGCCTTGGTCGGATGCCCGGCGTGCGGCAGCCACTTCGCCCATTCCCACTGCGTGCGACGCAGGTGGTCGGCCACGGACAGACCGACCAGCAGGTCGTCCGGGGCGTGGAAGGTGACGAGCTGGGCCAGTAACGCGCGGACCAGGTCGCGCACCGCGTCCTCGTCCGGGCCGCGCAGGTAGACGTGGGAGAAGTCGCGCAGCGCGATCGAGACCGGCAGGTCCGGTACGACCGAATAAGTGGCGACGAACTTCCGCAGGGCCATCGCGCACAGCAGCTCCAGCTCGTCGACCGGTCGGGTCTGCGGCGGCACCAGCGGGGTCGCGACCTCCTGGGAGCCCAGGCCGATGCGTACCACCGTGAAGTCCACGTCGCCGCGCCGGCGCTCCCACAGCCGTCCGCTCATCACCGTCGACCACAGGGCGGACGGGTCGGGATGCCGGTAGTGGATCGCCTCGCGTTGCTGCCGGATCGTGTTACGCACCTGAGCGCGCAACTGGCTGAGCCGGCGCATGTACTGGCGACGCGCCTCGATCATCTCGCGCTTGCCCGGCCCGGTCTGCTGCACGGCCATCATGGCGATCATGCCGAGGATCGACACCCCGTACATGCCACCGGCCACGTACGTCAGTGGCCCGCCGCGCTGGACGCCCATCATCAGCCCCATGGCCGCCGCACCGGCCCCCATGGGCAGGATCATCAGCATCCGCTGCCATGTCCTGCCGGTGGTGGTCGGCACCTCCGGCGGCGGGTCGAGCAGCAGCTCCCCGCTCGGGAGGGCCGGCGCCAGGTGTCGCGGCGGACGTTTGACAACCACCGATGTCACGCCGCTGCCCTCCTCCCCGAATCGGCGGATCAGATCCTACAGACCGCGGCAGTTGCCCGATCAGACCGAAATGCTACGTTGAGTCCTCGGGGTCGACACGCATTGGGAGGTGCGCGGACCGTGAGCACCCCGCGAAACCGCTCGCTGCACCCACGACTGCGCGTGGGCAGCGCGTGACGGCCCCAGGCGGCCTGAGCCTGGCCAGGGTGACCGTCGCCGCGCCGGAGCGCCGCATGGACGTCGCGCTACCCGACAACATGATCGTGGGGGAGCTGCTCCCCCACCTGCTGCGCCACGCCGGCGACGACCTCGGCGACGAAGGTGAGCGGCACGGCGGCTGGGTGTTGCGCCGGGCCACCGGCACGGCCCTGGAGTCGACCCGCAACCTTGCCGCGCAGGGGGTACGCGACGGCGAGGTTCTCCAGCTCGCGCCACGCCGGCTCGACTGGCCCGAGCTCGCCTACGACGACGTGGCCGAAGTGATCGCGAGCAGCTCCCGGCGGAGCAGCCGCTCGTGGGGCAACGCCGCCACCCGCCGGTGCGGGCTCGCCGTCGCCAGCGGCGTGCTCGGGCTGGGCGTGGCCGCGGTGGCCGCGTCCGGCCCGCCCTGGCCGCTGCCGGCCGGCCTGGCGATCGGCCTGGCCGCACTGCTCGCGATCGTCGGCATCACCGCGGCCCGTACCTTCGCCGACGCCACCGCCGGCGCCGCGGCGGCCGCGTCCGGCCTGCCCTACGCCCTGCTCGGCGGCGCGTTGATCGCCACGCCGGCCGGCGTCACGCTGACCCACCTGGGCGCGCCCAGCCTCCTCCTCGGCTCGGCCGCGCTGCTGGTTTTCAGCGTCGTCGGCTACACCGGTGTCGCCGCGCTCCAGTCACTGTTCACAGCCGGCCTGGCCGCCGGCATCGCCGGGTTGCTCGCCGCCCTGTCGTGCCTCGCCGGCATGTCCGCGGCGGGGGCCGCGGCGGTCACCCTGACGGTTGCCATCGGCATGCTGTCCGGGTATCCGCTGATCGCGAGTCGGATCGGCCGGCTGCCCGCGCCCGAGCTGCCCGACCGGCCCGAGGGGATCCTCGAGGACCGGCCGGTGCCCAGGCGCGCGGATGTCTTCGCCTCCGTGGCGCGCGCCCACGAGCTGCTTTCCGGCATGCTGCTGGCGACCGCCCTCGTAAGCGTCGCCGCCATGGCGTTCCTACTGGCTGTCGAACGGACCGTAACCAGCGCGTTGCTCACCGCCTCCGGGGCCTGTGCCCTACTGCTGCGCGGCCGGCTGTTCCGCACGCTGCGGCAACGGATCCCGCTGCTCGTCAGCGGGACAGCCGGGCTCGGGCTGCTGGTCTTCAGCGCCGACCTGGAGACCGGCCGCGGCGGAGCGCGGCTGCTGTACGTGCTGGTGCTGGTGGTCGCCGCCGCGACCGTGTTCGGGGCCGCGCTCCTGTTCAGCCGGCGCCGGCCCTCGCCCTATCTGGGCCGCATCGCCGACATCGCCGACGTGCTCGCCATCATGGCGCTGATCCCGCTGACCTGCGCCGTCATGGGGATGTTCGGCTCGATCCAGGGGCTGTTCGCGTCGGTCGGGGGGTGAGACAGCGTGGTGACACGGCGCGACCAGCTCCAGTCGTACCAGTTCCTGACCCAGCGAGTGATCTCCGCGTTCGTCATGCGGGAGACCGACCCGCAGCAGTCCCCGCTGCGCCGGGGCATCGGCGCGGTCTTCGGCGGGGTGATGATCGCGGTGGTCGCGGCCACGGGCTTCGGTGTCTACGGCATCCTCACCAAGACTGACAACGGTGCCTGGAAGACCGACGGCTCGGTCGTGATCGAGAAGGAGACCGGCGCCAGCTTCGTGTACTCCTCCGGCGGGCTGAACCCCACGCTCAACCTCGCGTCCGCAATGCTCGCGGCCGGGACGCCGAACCCGCGGGTCCACCGGATAGCGAGCAGGTCGCTGGCACTCGTCCCGCGCAGGGTCTCGATCGGCATTCCCGGCGCGCCCGACTCACTGCCCGCCGCGGGCAACCGGGTCGGCCTGCCGTGGACGCTGTGCACCGCGTCCGGGCCGGGCTCCTCCGGCAGGGCCGTCAGCACGGTGACGCTCGCGGTGGCCAGCGCTCCCACCGGCGGCCGCAGGCTGGACACCGACGAAGGCATGCTGGCCAAGAATGCGGTGACAGGCACCACGTACCTCATCTGGGGCGAGCACCGCTACCAGCTGACGGACACGGACAGGGTGGTGCCGGCGCTGTTCGGGGCGCTGGTCACCGCGGTACCGGCCGGGACGTCGTGGCTGAACGCGCTGCCCGCCGGGGCCGGCATCGGCCCGATCGTGGTCAACGGGCGCGGCCGCCCGTCCCCGGCGGTACCCGGCCACACCATCGGTGAGCTGCTGGTCGCCGAGACCGGCTCCGGTCCGCAGTACTACCTGGTCTTCGACGACGGCCTCGCCGCGATCACCCCGCTGCAGCAGGCCATCGCCAGCGTATGGTCGCCGGCACCGCCGACGCGGATCTCGGTGTCCGAAGCGACATCCGCGGCCACGAGCAGCCGGCTGAGCCGGCCCAGCGGGCCGACGGCGCCGCCCCGGTCCCCGCCCGCGCTGGTCACCCCTGCCGGCGACGATCTCCTCTGCGCGGTGACGAACAACGCGGCGGCCCCGCCGGACATCTGGGTCGGTGGCTCGGTCAAGGGGCTCGCCACGGCCAACCCGACCGGCACGATCGGCCCGGGCGGCGCGAGGCTGGCCGACCGGGTGTACGTGCCGGCCGGGCATGTCGCGATCGTGCGGGCGATGGGCGCGCCGAACACCACCACCGGGCCCTACTTCGTGATCACCGATGTGGGCATCCGGTACGCGGTACCCACGCCGGGCGTGCTTGCGATGCTCGGGTACGCACCCCAGCTCGCGGTCGACGTGCCGGCCGATCTGGTCAGGGAGATCCCGGCCGGCCCGACGCTCGACCCGGCCGCGGCGACCAGACCGGCCCCCCTGGCATAAGGCGACCAGGCCGGCCTCCTGGCATAACCGGCGGCGCGTGCGCGGGCCCGAGATCCCCGGTGGCCGACGTCATCGCCGCGGCTGCTCGTCGAAGAGCATGACCGGTGGGCCCGACTCCCGCTGCTGCGGATGGTGTGGCGGCGGCGTGGCGAGCCCGGACCGCCAGGACCTGCGCCGGCCCCGCGGCAGCGCCACGGCCAACACGAGCACGGCGGTCACCATGATGGCGGCACCCGCGGTGCCCACGACGGCGGTCTCCCGGGCCCGAGCCCACGTCGGCGTCCGCTCGCGGTGCGGGCGGGTCAGGGCGGGCAGAGGTACGGGGCTGGCGTCGACGAGCGTGTCGTTCACCGCCGCGTACGGGTTCACGATGCCCTGGCCG